>JAWOBF010000035.1:0-31039 GCA_046498225.1 Candidatus Aegiribacteria sp. | reverse complement strand
TTCTGCTGGCACGCCGGAATGGAGCTGCCCCTGGACTTCGCCCGAATTGGTCTGTCATGGGCGTCGGAGGATGACGATTATCCCGCCAGGGCAGCCATCGGAGGACTTCTGTACACCGATGGGGCCCGGCGGGGAGCAGTGGGGGCCGAAGTGGAGCTGGGAGACCCGGGCGGAAGGAATTCCACGGACGTCAAGCTCTTCGGACGGGGATTCCTCTCGTCCAGTCTGAGTTTTATGGGCGCCCTGACGTTCGGCACGCCGAACTACGAGAACGTGAATACTGAACTCCGGATGGGACTCTCCCTGGGTACAAGTCTGAGGCTGGGGAAGGTTGATCTGGACACCGGCTTTGCCTGGTCTTCCATGGCCAGGGACTCCTATTTCCTGGTTCCCGGAGAGCCGGACGAACTCAAGGAGAGCTTCGCTCTGATATCCTTCGGAATCACCTGGAGGCCCTGACCGAATTCTGTCCCACCATGGGTGAGGAGTTGAAATGGAGAACATCTGGCTGCAGGTGAAGGAGCTGGCTGCCCTGTACGGCCTGAACATACTGGCCGCCATCGCCATATTCCTGCTGGGCAAGCTCGCCGCCACCGGCGTAAGGAGGCTTCTGCGAAAGATAATGCGGAAGAGGGACGTGGACCCCACCCTGGTGGGCTTCATCACCAGCATCCTCTACGCGCTGCTGCTGGCATTCGTTGTAATTGCCGCCCTCTCCAAGCTGGGAATACAGACCGCTTCCTTCGTTGCCCTGCTGGGCGCCGCCGGCCTGGCCATCGGCCTGGCCCTTCAGGGTTCGCTCTCGAATTTCGCCTCGGGCGTGCTGATGATCATCTTCAAGCCGTTCAAGGGGGGTGACTACGTCGAGGCGGGAGGCTCCAGCGGCTTCATCGAGGAGATAGCCATACTCACCACAACTGTCCGTACCCGCGACAACAAGACGGTGATCATACCGAACTCCAGGATAATGAGCGATGTCATTACAAATTACACCGACAGGGAGACGCGCAGGGTGGACATCACCGCGGGGGTCAGCTACAGCGACGACATCGACAGGGTGAAGGCGGTCCTCATGGGTATCCTGAAGGACGATGAGAGGATAATGGACGACCCCGCCCCCTTCGTTGGGCTCTCCGAGATGGCCGACAGCAGCGTGAACTTCACGGTTCGAGCATGGGTGAAAACACCCGATTACTGGGACGTCTTCTTCGACACCAACGAGAGAATCAAGAAGGCCTTCGACTCGGAAGGGATTACCATTCCCTTTCCCCAGAGGGACATCCACATGTATCAGGAGGACTGAGAGGCGGCACCCTTTCCTTTTCGGTTCTTCAGGCCGTCCAGCTTCACATAGAGGCAGGGCAGCACTACCAGGGTAAGCGCCGTGGCCACGGCCAGACCGCCGGCCACGGTGCGGGCCATGGGAGCCCACATGACGGAGCTCTCGGTGGCGCCCACAGCCAGCGGCATTAGCGCCAGTATGGTGGTTATGGCCGTCATCAGGATAGGTCTCATCCTGTTCCTTCCGGCTTCCACGATGGCGTCCACGCTGGTCATTCCCCGGCTGCGCCTGAGCTGGTTCGCGTAATCGATGAACACTATTCCGTTGTTCACCACAATTCCCCCCAGCATCAGAAGGCCCACAAGGGCGGTGAGTCCCATGGTGGTCCCGGTGAGAAAGAGTGTCCAGATGACCCCTATCATGGCCAGCGGCACCTCGATAATTATGATGAAGGGCTCCAGCAGTGACTCGAACTGTGACGCCATCACCATATAGACCAGTATCAGGGCAACCGCTATTGCTATCCCCATGCTGATGAAGGCCTCTCCCCGTTCCTTCACGTCCCCCAGTATCTCCCACCGGTGGCCGTTCAGGCTCAGGGTGTCCATCATCGTCTCCACGTCCCGCGCCACGTCTCCCAGCGCCCGGCCGGTTATCCCGCAGTCCACCCGCACTGTCCTTGTGCGGTCTCTCCTGTCTATCTTCTCCGGTACCAGCACGTTCCGGAAGGTACCCCAGGCGTCCAGGGGCATGCCGTAGGCGGTGAGGCCCTCCACGGCCTCTCTGCCTGACCTGTACTCGGAAGCGTAGCGGAGATTGACGTCGTATTCCCTGTCGCCCTCGGTGTAGGTGGACGCGTCCAGGCCCAGAACGCCGACAGTCAGTTCCATGCCTATTCGAACCGGTGACATCCCCCTGAGGAACATCACGTCCTCGTCGGGGACGAAATCCAGCTGCATCAGGCGGTTCTCCAGAGAGGACGAGACGTCAACCGTACCCGGTATCCTCTGCATCTCCATCTTGACCATAAGGCCTAGATTCCTGAGCTGGACGAGGTCGCTGCCGTATATGACCACGCTCACCGGGTACTCGCTGCCTATGGGCATTCCGCTGGTAAGGCTGTACTCTATGCCGGGAAAACGGTCCAGGACCCCCCTTATCTCCGTCTCGTAATGCTCGATGCTCCTTCTGCGGCTGTGCTCCTCCACCAGGTAGAGGTTGATCTCGCCGCCGGCCGAGGAGGCGGAACCGAAAAGCGCCCCCAGGCCTTCCCTCTTGCCTATATCCATGTACGAATACGCCAGGTCCTCCGGCTCTATCACCTCCAGTATCCGGCTCTCCACATCCACCAGCACGCTGTCGGTGAAGTCCAGTCCGGTGCCCGGGGCGAGGGTCAGGTCGATGTCTATCACTCCCTCCCTGGGATCCGGCAGGTAGGTCTTGGGAATGGCCCCCAGCAGAAGGAGAGAACCTGCGAACAGGATGAGTACCGGTATGAAAACGAATCTTGAATTGCCGGTGAGCCGCCTTACGGTCCTGGAGTACCTTTCCTCCAGGACGTGAAGCCAGTTCTGTATCCTTCCGAAAAGTGACCGGCTTGAATGCTCCCGCACCAGTCCGGTCGACCGGGACGAGAGCAGGGGTATCAGCGACTGGGATACGAACAGGGATATGAACAGCGCCGAGGCTATGGTCAGGCTCAGGTCACTGAATATCTTCCCGGTGATTCCGGGAACGAACAGCATGGGCACGAATACGGCGGCGGTGGTCAGGGTGGAGGCGGTGACCGCCATTCCCACCTGCGCCGCGCCTCCTTCGGCGGCCTCGAACCTGTCCTTACCCTCCCTGCGCCACCTGTGGATGTTCTCCGTCACCACCACAGAGTTATCCACTATCATTCCCACGGATATGCTCAGCCCGGCCAGGGACATGATGTTGAGGTCGATGCCGATAAGGTACATCGCGGCGAAGGAGGCCACAAAGGATAGAGGCATGGAGAGACTGACTATGCCCGCGTTGGAAACGGACCCCAGGAAGAAGGTGAGGACCGCGGCTGCCAGCAGCACCGCCTGTACGGCGGTGAGGGCCAGGTCCTTCATGGAACCGGTTATGAATCTCTCCTGATTGTAGATTATCTCCGTTCCAAGCACTCCGGAGTACTCCTCCGCCAGCTCCTCTATCTCGGATTCCAGCCGGTTGCAGGTATTGACGGTGTTGGCGTCGGCGGTCTTCCTGAATATCAGTAGAATGGCCTCCCCCTGGTTCAGGTGAGTGTACGCCGTCTGCTCAGCGTAACCGTCCACCACCTCCGCCACGTCGCCCAGCCTGACCGGTCCCCCTCCGTCGCTGCCTATTACCAGCCTCCTTATGCTCCCAATGTCGTCGAAGCCGGACCTGACGCTCACCGCCATCTCCAGGTCCCCCTCCCTCACGTCCCCGCCGGGCTGGTCTCCTTCCACGGCGCTCAGGGCCGAGTAGACCTGAGAAAGAGGTATGCCGGTCTCCCCCAGGAGAACCGGGTTCACCTCCACGTTGATCTGCCTGACCTGTCCTCCGGTGACATCCACGGAGGATACGCCCTCCACCCTGCCAAGCCTGGGGGAAAGTTCCCGGTCCACCAGGTCCCGCAGCTCCATTGTGTTCATCATATCGCTGGTGAAGGTGAGCATTATGAGGGGCTTCATGCTGGATTCCATGGCCATGATGACGGGGTCGCCGGCCCCGTCGGGCAGCTGGCTCTTCACCCTGTCCACGGCGTCCCTGATGTCCACTTCCGCCTGATCTATGTCCGCGCCGCTCTTCAGCTCCAGGGTTATCATGCTCACACTGTTCCTGGATGTGGATACCACGGTCTCCACGCCCTCGACCCCGCTGACGGCGTCCTCCAGCACTTCGGTGAGGAGCCCCTCCACCTCCGAGGGACCGGCGCCGGGAAGAACGGTCACAAGAACCACCTGGCCCAGGTCCACCTTGGGGAAATAGTCTATTCCCAGCCGGGTAAGGGCGAATATTCCCGCCCCGGCCATGAGCAGGAAGACCATCAGGAAGGTGACGCTCCTTCTTACCGCGAGCCCGGGAAGGTTCATCGTCTCACCACCCTCACGGGAGAGCCGTCCGCGACCAGATGATGGCCCATGTCTATCACGGTATCGCCCGGTACAACGCCGGAGGTTACCTCCAGGGCCGCCCCGCTTCTGATCCCCGTCTCCACGGGGACAAGGACCGCGCGGCCTTCCCGCAGGAGTACCGCCGTCCAGTTCCCGTCGCCGTCCCGCGGCAGCATTCGCATGGGAAGGACCACGGCTTCCCGGGATGTCTCCAGAGCAAGGGTGGAAGTGCCGGTCATTCCGGGTCGAAGCCGCCCGGAGCTGTCGGCCAGATGAACCCTTACCGGGACCAGGCCGGACACCGGGTCCACAGAGGATGAGTGGGAGGATATCTCTCCGTGGAAGAGCTCGTCCGGATAATGGAAAGTCTCGAATATTACCGGAAGTCCCTCCTCCAGACGGTGAACGTGCCTTTCGGCCACAAGCAGCTCCGCGGTAAGGATGCCGGGGCCGGTCATGGACACCAGCGGGCCTTCGGACAACCGTCCTTCCCTGGCCCAGACCCTGGCCACCGTTCCGTCGAAGGGGGCAAGTATTCGGCCGCCTTCCGACATGCTCCCGGCGCTTTCGTAATCCGTTCGGGCCTGTTCCACCGCCGCCTGCGCCGATTCGGCGGAGGACAGGGCCATCTCGTACTCGCCGGGGCTCATTGCGCCTCCGGACCTGAGCCTTTCCGCCCTGCGCAGGTCCGCTCTCCGGTTCTCCGCCATGGCCCGGGCAGCCTGCAGACGCGCCGCGGAAGCGGCAACCGCGGCCGTGTACTGCTGGTCGGTTGATAGTTCCACCAGAACGTCCCCTGCGGATACGGTATCACCTTCGGTCACGAAGACCTTCATTATTCTTCCGGGGTTCATGGGATGTATCACCGCCTCATGGCCGGCTTCCAGCCTGCATGGAACTACCACCGTGGCGGTTATCACCTCCGGTTCCACAACTTTCACGGTCACAGGGACCGGCTCTTGCGTTTCCTCCTCAGGCTTCCCGCACGACACGGCCAGCAGAAGGACGAACAGGCCGCAGAGGGCCGGAACGCCCCTCATTTTCCACCCGCCATTCCGTCCAGGAGTATCTTTCCGGCGGCGTCCATGTATTCCCTGCTCTTCTCCCCTGTGTCCATATCCTCGCCCAGCCAGGCCGATATCCTGCTTCCGGCCATGAACCACATCTCGCATACGGCCATGAAGCATACCACGAACATCCTGGGGTCGATGTCGTCCCGGAAGACCCCCCTCTGCTGAAGGTCCTCCAGCCTGCTGAGGACCTCCTCCCTCATCTGCACCGGAGGATCGAGCGGAAAGGCCTGTTCCGCGTTGAGCCAGGCCAGCATTCTCACGAACTGGGGATTGTCCATCATGAACTGGAAGTATGTGGTGTGTTTCTTGCCCTGCCGGACGGCGTCCAGACCCTCGTTCACCACGGATGACACGGTCTCGATGAGCTTCTCCGGAAGGCCCGCCTGCTGGACACGCCTGTGGATGACCTCCTTCCACAACTCCCTCTTGGAGGGGAAGTAATGGTACAGAAGGCTCTTTGCCACATCCGCCTCCCGCGCGATGCTTTTCATGGATGACCCGGAGAAGCCGCTGGCGACGAATACCTTTTCCGCTGCGTCCATAATGATGTCCCTGGTACTCATGTTCCCACCTTTTCAGGAATTGACTGACCGTTCGGTCAACAAAGATAATGAAGTTCCGGCAGCTGTCAACACTCTTTCCGCATTATCTCCGGGTGGTCCTCCAGGTATTTCAGGTACACTTCGGGCGGCGCCATCTCCTGCAGGACGCCCTGATGGACGAGCTCCCGCAGGTTGGAAAGTATCAGCCCCACCTGGGGCGCCCGGGAGATGTCCGAACCCACCCTTCTGATGAGAATGTTTCCCAGTTCCTTCGGAAGGACCCTTCTATGGACATCCGCGGCCCGGCTTCGAAGCCTTTCCCTGAGTTCTTCGAGGTTTTCCAGCCCTCTCGAAGCGAATGGTTCCGCGTGGGAGGCCATGTCCGCCCTGGCCAGGTCCAGAAGCCGCTCCAGGTGCTCACCGGCGTCACGGGCCAGCTTTCTCACCGCCCTTTGGGACCACTCTCCGGAGTAGAGCACCGGCCTCATGTGATTCTTCACGAGGAAGACCAGACAGGCCCGTTCCTTCTTCGAGAATCGGAAGCGACCCGCCACTTCGGCGGCTATTTCGCCGCCCCTGTTCTCATGACCATGGAAATGGAATTCTCCGTCCTTTCCCGCAGTCCTGGCGGACGGTTTGCCGATATCGTGCAGCAGCAGGGCCCAGCGGAGGCAGGCGTCATCCGATGGGGCCATGGCCATGGCGTCGAGGGTGTGTTCCCACAGGTCACCCCTGTGAGCCTTCCCCTGTGGAAACCGGTCCAGGCGGAAGACCTCCTCGAAGTGTGGAATGAGGTCCGAGAGCAGGCCGGAGTCCCTCATGAGGCCCAGCACCCGGGAGACCTCCTTCGGGTCGGGCGCCGTCAGCAGGAGGTCCATCTCCATCTTCCACCTCTCCCTGGAGATGTCCATTATGCGCGAGTGATTGGAGGAGATGGCATCCAGGGTGGCCTTCCCGATGGAGAACCCCAGAGTGCAGGCGAAGCGGAACGCCCTGAGCATTCGGAGCGGGTCCTCGCAGAAAGTCTCCCCGGGGTCCAGGGGAGTCCTGAGCAGCCGGTCCTTCAGGTCTAATCTTCCCCCCAGGGGGTCTATCACCTTCCCCCGCCGGTCCATGGCCATTGCGTTCACCGTGAAGTCCCTGCGGAGCAGGTCCTCCTCCAGGCTGGTTCCGAATGCCACCTCAGGATGGCGGGAGCCCTTGTGGTAGCTCTCGCTGCACCTGTAGGTGGTTATCTGAACGTCCGCCGGGCCGGAAGCGGTAAGCACCACGGCCCCCACCGTTCCGAAATCCATGCCTACGGGGTACGCGCTGTAGCCGGCTTCTCTCAGCAGTTCAAGGCTTACCTCCGGCCTGGCGTCGGTGGCCAGGTCCCAGTCCCTGGTATCCCTTCCCAGAAGGCTGTCCCTAACACAGCCGCCCACCAGGTAGAGCTGGTGGCCGTTTTCCATGAAGAGCTGGAAGAGTTCGTCCACGGTCCGCTGTTCCCCTTTCCGTCAAACCGGAGCTTCTATGCGGATTATACCAAAATGCTTATCTTCCGTGAAACGCCAAGGGGGTTGCTTTGTCGATACCGTCCACCATATGGAGGCAGGTCAGGGAGGCCGCCGGAGTAAGCTTCATCCTGTTCAGGATAATGGTGCCGGTGGTCATCGTCGTCAAAATACTGGGGGAACTGGGGCTGGTGAAATACATCGCCGCCGGCTTCCAGCCCCTGATGAGCCTGGTGGGCCTGCCGGGGGAGATGGGCCTGGTATGGGCAACGGCGGTTATCACCAACATGTACGGCGGCATCGTGATATTCGCTTCCATCGCCCCCGGTCTCCACATGACCACGGCCCAGATAACGGTGATAGCCTGCATGATCCTGGTTGCGCACTCCATGCCGGTGGAGACCACCATAGCCAGGAAGAGCGGGGTCCGGGTAAGGTTCATGGTCCCGTTCCGCCTTCTGTCCGCCCTGCTGCTGGGTTTCCTGCTGAACTCCATCTTCTCACTTTGCGGTCTGCTTCAGGGGGAGGGGAGCATACTCTGGAAGGCCTCGTCCGGCCGACGCGGACTGGGTGGCTGGGCCCTTTCCCAGCTGCAGAACCTGGTCACCATTTTCCTCATCGTCCTGGTGCTGATAGTGCTTATGAAGGTCCTGGACAGGCTCGGAATAACCGGGCTGATGAACAGGATGCTGGGCCCCGTGCTCACCTCCATGGGCATCGGAAGGTCCGCCTCCACGGTCACCATACTGGGAATGGTACTGGGTATATCCTACGGGGGCGGGCTGATAATCAGGGACGTCAGGAGCGGCAGGCTCTCCCGGCGTGACGTATTCTTCTCCATCTCGCTGATGGGGCTTTCACACGCCATCGTGGAGGACACACTGCTGATGATGTCACTGGGAGCCCATATATCCGGGGTCCTCTTCGCCCGGGTCATCTTCACGTGGACCGTCATATGGGTACTGGTGAGGATAGTGAAAAGAATGTCGGAAAGGGACTTCTGCAGGTTCCTGTTCCGATGCGGCCCGAAGAGGGGTCCGGCACCCTGATCCTCCGTCAGTTGTCCTTTCCCCTGTTTCCCCGAAGGATGAATAGCTGTCTGCCCGCGGTTCGCAGGACATCTTTCCAGTAGGGGCCCGTGCTTCGGTCTTCCAGGAGCTGACGGCCGTAGGTGAACACAGCTATCCACAGAAGGGCGGCCAGCAGAGCCAGGGCGGTATATCCCACCACTATCTTGGCCCGCTTGGGATGGGAGCGAAGGGCGGAGGGAACAGCCGGGACAAGGACTTCTATGGATGGGCTGTCCTTCGCCTCGTCCAGCTTCAGCGATTCGAGCTCCTGCCTCAGCATCAGGTAGATGGCCCTTCTGGTCTCCAGGTCTATGGCCAGGTTCTCGTATTCCCTCAGCATCGCCGGCATGCTGTCCATGCCGGGGGAAAAGCCCATGCTGTCTCCTGAGATCCTGTCTTCCATGCTTCCCCTCAGGTACTCCACCCTCCTGCTTATCTCGCGGTAGGCCGGGCTGGAGGGGGACATGCTGCCGCCGATGCCGGCCAGCTCGGATTCCGCCAGGATGATATCGGTTTCCAGGGTCGCCAGGAGCTGCACCGACGAGATGCCCTGCTCCTCGGGGAACAGCAGACCGGTCTCCTCCCGGAACTGTTCCATGTTGCTCTGGGCTATGGTGAGGGATTCCTCGGCGGCCCTGAGAAGCTCCTCCGCCGCCAGTCTGCTCCTCCTTGCCCTGCTGGTGATGATGGTGGACAGTTCCTGGTTCGCGAACTCTATCATGTCGTTGACTATGGCCGCCGATTTCTCCCTGCTGTCGGCCTTCATGGATACTATGAAGAAACCCTCCTGGGATAGAGTTACGGAGGCGTACTCGTTGAACTTTTCCAGCGCCATGTCCATGCTGGGCACCTTCATGTCGTCCAGCATGCCGTACTTGAATATTATCCGCTCGAAGACCGACCTGGAGGTGAGGACCTGCAAAACAAGGTTCATGTCCAGCAGTTCGGACCCTCCCATGCCCATTACGCTTCCGATGCCGGGCAGGTTGTCTCCCAGAAGTCCTCCGGCCAGGCCGCCCAGGTCTCCCAGTCCAAGCGGGGCCTGCTGACCTCCGGGAACCGTGGCCACCGCATGCGCGGTCCATATCTGCTTCCTGGTCAGGGCGTATATGGAGGAGGCCACCGCCACCACCAGGCAGAGCAATGCTATCTTCCTGAGGCTGCAAGCCACCGATCTTATCCATCTTCCGGCGTACGAGGTCTCGATGCTCCTGCTCATCCTGTCACTTCGTCACTGTATAGAGGGTTATGCCCAGGGATATGGCGGAGGTGATGAGGGAGATCAGGGCGTCGTTCTTCTCGAACCAGCTGTAGCTTACGTCAACTACGTCCCCGGGAAGCAGGTGCGCTTCCCTTACCTCGCATTCGAAGTCGATACTCCTGCCGTTCCTCCGGACGGTGATGCCCCCACCGGTGGTGCTCAGACCGCCTCCGGCGTAGATAACGTAATCGTATACGGTGTTCTCCGGGTTGTAGGGCACGGGACCGGGAATGGACACCGCTCCCCCCACTATCACTGAGTCCTGCATGGTGACTATCATCACGGTGTCCCCCGGCTGCAGGGCCATCGCATTGAATCCCGAGCTGTCGGTCCATATCGGGTAGGTGTTCATGTTCCTGATTATTCGGCTGCCCCTGAGGTTGATGTCGCCCGTCACTCCGCCCATCCTGGAAAGCAGTGAGCCGATGTCCTCGCCGGGACCCAGCTCCCTGGTCTCTATGCTTCGCGAAGCGCTGAGTATGAATACCGGATTCCGGCTGACGCTCATTATCACGTCCGCGTTGTTCACCAGAAAAGGGTCCGCCCTGAAGCTCATCGTTCCCGGGACCATGTTAAGGTCCACTTCCAGCGTGTCCCCCGAGCCGGTGTACATCACACCCAATCTGGAACCGAAGGTGGATATCCCTCCCGCCATCTCCAGGGCGTCGGACACCCGGTTGAGAGCGGAAAGCACGTAAGTGCCCGGCTGGTTGACCATGCCGCCCAGGCTTACCCGGAGCATTCTGGGCTCCTTGAGCGAAAGGGTGACTTCCAGGGACGGGAAGTAGCGCGCGGCCATCCGCTGAAGCGTCCCCTGAGCTTCCTCAATGGTCAGACCTTCCACCGATACCGCGCCTATTCCCGATACCGAGAGATATCCGTCGCCGCCCACGCTGTACTCCGCCCAGGGCGTGACCCCGGCACTCATCAGATACTGGCTGGAGCCGCCCGCCGTGACCACGGTCACCACGTCCCCGGGACCGAGGCGGTAGGAATTCCTGTCCGCCAGTTCCAGGACCTGGCCGTCGCCGGCGGGGGCTGGAATGTCCTGGGCGGGACCCACCGGAAGTGGAGCGCTCTGGGCCATGACGACCAGAAGTATCAGGAGCATGGAACCGCCCTTCTCTCCCTGAAAAATTCTATGGTTCTCGCCATTCCCTCCTCCAGGACGACCTCAGGCTCCCAGCCCAGTTCCTTCATCGCCAGCGTTATGTCAGGTCTCCTGACCTGGGGGTCGTCCTTCGGAAGATCCATGTTGACCACGGAACTGGAAGAATCTA
This sequence comes from Candidatus Aegiribacteria sp., assembly GCA_046498225.1. Taxonomy (GTDB): domain Bacteria; phylum Fermentibacterota; class Fermentibacteria; order Fermentibacterales; family JCC-6; genus Aegiribacteria. The sequence continues at coordinate 19,931 of JAWOBF010000035.1, read as the reverse complement.
CTGCATCCAGGACGAATTCCGCAAACTCGGCGATGGTCATCTCGGAGGGGTTGCCTATGTTCACCGGCCCGGGAAAATCGGAAAGCATGAGCCTTACCAGACCGTCCACGGTATCGGAGACGTAACAGAAACTTCGAGTCTGGCTGCCGTCGCCATAGACGGTGAGATCCTTTCCGGCCAGGGCCTGGTTGATGAATGAGGGCACCACCCTGCCGTCGTCAGCCCTCATCCTGGGACCGTAGGTGTTGAAAATCCTGGCGACCCTGGTGTCCAGGCCGTGGTACCGTCTGTAGGCGCAGGTGATGGCTTCGGCGAACCTCTTGGCCTCGTCGTATACCCCCCTGGGTCCCACCGGGTTCACGTTTCCCCAGTAATCTTCCGGCTGCGGGTGGACCAGAGGGTCTCCGTACACCTCGCTGGTGGAAGCCAGAATGAAACCCGCTCCCTTGGCCAGGGCCAGCCCGAGGGCCTTGTGCGTCCCCAGCGAACCCACCTTGAGGGTCTGGATGGGGTAGGCGAGATAGTCCGCCGGACTGGCGGGGGAGGCGAGATGAAAGATGAAATCCAGTTCCCCCTGGACGAAGATGTAGCTGGTTACGTCATGATGAATGAAGGAGAAACCATCCCTGCCGGCCAGGTGGGCGATATTGTCTGTGGAACCGGTGATCAGGTTGTCCATGGCCAGCACTTCATGGCCTTCCTCCAGCAGCCTGTCGCAGAGATGGCTGCCAATGAAGCCCGCTCCGCCGGTGACCAGTATTCTCATGGATTCTCCCTGGAACTGTTCAGTCTCCCGGAGTACATCAACCTGTAGTACTCCGCGAATTCACCGGATTTGATACCCTCCCACCAATTCCGGTGGGTGCGGTACCATTCCGCCGTTCTCTTCAGCCCTTCCCTGAAACCGGTGCGGGCCTCCCAGCCAAGCTCCTCCCGGATCAGGCTCACGTCCAGCGCGTACCTGCGGTCGTGTCCCGGACGGTCCTCAATATATCTAACAAGGCTCTCGGCAGCGCCAGTGGCCTCCAGTATCAGTTCGGTGACCTCCCTGTTGGTGTGCTCCTGTCCTGCTCCGATGTTGTAGATCCTTCCCGGGTCCGAGTCCTCCAGTATCCTTATCAGCGCCCGGCAGTGGTCGTCAACGTACAGCCAGTCCCTCCTGTTGAGTCCGTCACCGTACAGAGGAAGAGGCTCCCCGTCCATGGCGTTGGTCAGAAAGAGCGGTATGAGTTTCTCCGGGTACTGGTATGGGCCGTAATTGTTGGATGCCCGGGAGACCACCACGGGCAGCTCATAGGTGGTCCAGTAGCTCATGGCCAGGAGTTCTCCCCCGGCCTTTGAAGCGGCGTAGGGGCTTCTTGGCTGAAGGCGGTGGGTCTCGTCGGACCTTCCCTCCTCGACGCTGCCGTACACTTCGTCGGTGGAAATCTGGAGGAACATCTTCCTTCGGCCCTCCCTGAAAGCTTCCAGGAGAACCCTGACGCCCTCTATGTCGGTCCTGACGAAGGAAAGGGCATCGTCTATGGACCTGTCCACGTGGGTTTCGGCCGCGAAGTTCACCACCGCGTCACATCCCCTGATGGCCCCGGCCACCGTTTCCGGGTCGCAGATGTCCCCGTGGACGAAGCTGAACCGGGGGTCGTTCTCCACTTCCTCCAGGTTCTCCCTTCTTCCGGCGTAGGTGAGCTTGTCCAGCACCGTCACGCTCCAGCCGGGCTTCCGGCCGAGAACCATCCTGGTGAAGTTGCTCCCGATGAAACCCGCCCCGCCTGTTACAAGCAGCTTCATGAGCTGCTCCCTCCTCGAAGCTGGCGGGCCCTTATGCCCGCCTGAAGAAGGCCGTCGATGCTGCACCCGGAATCGGCCCACCAGCCTTCCACTATGTCGGCGTGGAGCATTCCTCTGCGGAGATAGGCGTTGTTGATGTCGGTCACTTCCAGTTCCCCCCTGGCGGAGGGCTCCAGCCTGTCTATTACCTCGAAAGCGTAGCTGTCGTACATGTAAACGCCTATCACGGCGTAACGGCTCCGCGGGTGTTCCGGCTTTTCCTCTATGGAGACGACCCTGCTTCCATCCAGAAGAGCCACGCCGTAATCGCTGGGATTCTCCACTTCCTTGAGCATGATGCGAGCTCCCTCTTCCTGACGGTCGAATGCGGCCACCTTCTCATCCAGGGGGTCCTCCAGGATGTTATCCCCCAGTATGACCACGAACTTGTCACCTCCGATAAAGGTCCTGGTGAGACCGATGGCTTCAGCAATGCCTCCCTCCCTTACCTGATAGGCGTAGTTCAGCGTTCGGAAACCGAACTCCGAACCATCTCCGAGAAGCCTGAGGAAATCACCCGCGCTGCCGCCCCCTGTCACCAGCATGACATCCTCTATACCGGCCTGCGCCAGCTTCTGCAGTGGATAGAATATCATCGGCTGGTCATATACAGGAAGCAGATGTTTGTTGGTTATGCTGGTCAGGGGACGCAGCCTGGTCCCAAGGCCGCCTGCGAGTACAACACCTTTCATATTACACCTGTCCCGGTTCTATCTGACGATTGCAAGCTTCACGTACCTGTCAGCCCCGCCCTGAGTTATCCTTACGATATACGTCCCGGACGCCACCGTCCCCCCGTCGAGGTCCGTGCCGTCCCATGCGAAATCATCCCTGTACCGGGCAAGGGACTCGTAGACGAGAACACCCGTCAGGTCGAAAAGCTGTATATCGAACGCTTCCGACGGCAGTCCGGCCACCCCCATCACCCTGCCCTCCCCGGGAGTGAATGGATTGGGGTAAACGGTGGCAGACCCCAGGCTGCCGCTCATTCCCTGTTCAAGATGCAGTCGCCACAGGCCATGGTCGGTGGCCAGGTAGATGTACCCGTTGTCCTCGTCCGCGGCGGCGTGGCGGATGTCAAGCGACTGGAGCGGGGAGTTCATCGTAGTGTAGTTCTCCGTTGAACCGTCGGGCAGTATCCTGAAAAGTCCGTTGCTCCCCGCCGCCCAGAGGGCGGACAGGTTGTCGAAGTCCAGCATATCCACGCTGCCGGTCACTTCGGTGAACTCCGAAACGTTACCGGTCTGCAGATCTATCACGGCAAGTCCGGAAGAGGTCCCCACGAAAAGCCTGCCGTCCCTGGACAGTGCCAGCGACTGCACATCGCTGGAGGGCAGTCCGCTTGACGAGCTGTACTGATCCGTCACCATCCCGGACTGGATATCGCCCAGAACCAGCCCCTCCTGCGTGCCCATCCAGGCTTTCCGGGGAGAGGTGGTGGTCTCCACCGATCTGACGGAGCCGGAAGGAAGCCCGTCGGAGGGTTCGAAGGTGCTCCAGGAAGAGGTCTCGAACTGGCCCGGGTCCCAGGAGAGCCTGGAAACCCCGCTGGGTTCGGAGGGGGTTGCCCAGTAGGCTTCCCCCGCGAACCATACATCGCCGGATGAGGATACCGCTATCTCCCTTACCTGGTCATTGAGCATTTCGCTGTTGGAAGCGTTGAAGGTAATGACTTCGTCATCGCTCCTGTCCGGGGTACCCTTCCAGTCCAGCCAGGTGACGCCGAAATGCCACGGGGCCAGGAACACTCCGCCTGACCTGTCCGCGGCGCATGCGAACAGCTGGTTCCTGCTGGGAAGCTCTTCGAAGAAATCCACCCATCCGCTCTCACAGAGGACCGCCGCTCCTCGGGAGTTGGTGGTAACCCAGACATCGTTCCGCGAGTCCACCGCCACACTGAGAAGATCGTTCGAAGGCGCTCCCTGCGGTCTGGAAGATGACCATGACCCGGCATATCCCACTCCGACGCCGGCGCCGGCCGCCCTGTTCACTGCGAGGTCGCTGTGCTGGCCGATGACCATGAGATCATTTGTCAGCCAGTGTACGTCCTGAACCACCTGCCCCCCCAGCCCCGCGTAGCTGATTGTCCATTCCGAGTCCTTCAGAATGGCCATGTTTCCCTTCCCTCCAACGGCCAGGCTGCCGTCCAGCCACGCCAGGGATATGGGCGAATCCCCGGGATAGGAGAGGTCCTTCTTCCAGACGGAATCCCCTTCAGTGTAATAGAGCCCGTCGGTTGTGGCCGCCCAGGCGCCGGTTTCCAGCACCAGTACGTCCTGAATTATGAGGTTCTCCATGGAATGGAATGTCTGCCATGATGCCTCCTGGCCGGGAGGCTCTCCGGCCCTGAGCATCACCAGGCCGTTGGCTGTTCCCACAAGCAGGCCGGAATCAGCCTTCGCCACGCAGTTTATTATGTCCGATGGAAGACCTCCCTGAGTACTGAAGACGGTCCAGATATTGAAATAGCCCAGGTCCATGCTGCACAGACCTTCCGTGGAACCGGCCCAGACAGTCGTATCAGGGAGTATGCAGCTTATCTGCAGCGAGATGGGAAGGCCTTCCAGCTGACCGAAGTGCTGGAAGCCGCCTTCGGCGGTGAATACATCTATCCCTCCGCCATTGGTGCCGACCCACAGATCGCCGGCGCTGTCCCTGGCCAGACACCTGGCGTCACTGTGGGAAAGGTTCCCGGGGCAGGTCCATGTGGAATCCCAGGTAACGCTTCCGGACCCCAGGGTCCCGAAAGCTACGCCTCCGGTGGTGGCCGCCGTCACCGAGCTGTCCTCCACCAGGATATCGCTGACTCCGCCGAAGTGGGTGTAATGGTCCCATTCGGATATCCTGCCGGTAAGAATGACCGAAAATATCATAAGCAGGTTCATGTTCTTGCCTCCCACCATGAGAAGAGTCTTCTCATGCCTTCGATCCTGTCGACCTCCGGGCTCCATCCCAGCTGTGACCTTATCCGTGAGGGGTCTCCCACCTGGAACTCGACGTCCACCGGTCTGGTGAGTTCCGGGTCCGCTTCCAGCTCCAGGCTGACCCCGGCTATGTCCATCAGCATCATCACCATGTCGGCCATACTGCATCCGGTTCCGCTGCAGACGTTGTACACGCTTCCGGACCCCCCCCTGCCCAGTATGCAGCGGTAGGCCCGTACCACGTCCGACACGTACAGATAGTCCCTCACCGGGCTGAGGTTTCCCACCCTGATGGAACGGGTCCCCTCCCTTCTTGCGGAGATTATCCTCCTGCAGAAGGATGGAAGCGCGAAGTTCTCCGACTGTCCCGGTCCCAGGTGAGGGAAGGGACGGGCAATCACCAGGTCGAGGCCGTGATTTCCGGCCATCTGGAAGGCGGTTATCTCCGCCGACGCCTTCGAGCTTCCGTAGGGGTTGATGGGGCCAATTTCCCAGTCCTCGTCCATGGGTCGGGGTGAGGGCCTGTAGACCTCGGCGGAGCTTACCAGGAGTATCCTCGCCCCTGGGCACCGGGCGGCGGCGTATTCCAGAACGGAGATGGTGCCCATGAGATTGACCTCGAATGCGCGGCGCATGTCGTTCATCGTTCCGGAGACAGAGCTGATGGCCGCCAGGTGAACTATGCAACGGAATGCCCCCAGCTCATCCGGGTGGGGGGATGGCAGCCGCCAGGCTACCTTGCGGACGCCCGCCGGCGCCGGGAAATCATCGGTCAGGTCCACCGCCGCGTCCCCTTCGCCCATCTCGAGTTCACGCATCAGATGTGACCCCGCGAACCCCGCCGCCCCCGTAACCAGAATGGAGCCGGGGGGGAACTCGACCTTCGAAGGGAGGGGCTTACCCGTCAATTCATCTTTTCCGGCCAAGATAGCGTATCTCCTCCTTCAGCGTAATTCCTGTCCGGGCCAGGACCGCTTCCCTGACCCTGTTCACCAGTTCCGCTATGTCCTTCGAAGTGGCGGTTCCGGTGTTGACTATGAAGTTGGCGTGTTTCGGCGACACCATGGCGCCGCCGGCGGAAAGTCCCTTCAGACCCGCGTCCTCGATGAGCTTCCCGGGAGGTATGCCCTCCGGGGGCTTCCTGAATACGCTTCCGGCGTTCGGGTACTCCAGGGGGAACTTGTCCCTGCGGACCTGCAGTATCCTCCTGGCCTCCCGGCGCAGAAGGGCCGGGTCTTCCCTTTCCAGCCTGAATTCGGCTCCGGTAATTATCCAGTCCTCTTCCTGGAACCTGCTGGACCTGTAGCCGAAGCGGCAGTCCTTTTCCTCAATAATATGCCGGGAGCCTTTTCTGTCCAATGCCGTCAGCCTGACCAGCGGGTTGGATATCCGGCTTCCGTAGGCCCCGGCGTTCATGAAGAGAGCGCCTCCCACGGTGCCCGGAATGCCCACCGCGAACTCAAGCCCGGAAGCTCCCCTGGTACAGGCCGCGCCGGACATGGAGGGAAGGCGGACCCCCGCTCCGCTTCGAAGGGTCCAGTACCCGCCGTTCCTGTTCCAGCGGCTTCGGTGAAGCTGGCCGCCCAGTCTGATTACCAGCTCTTCGCATCCCCGGTCGTCCGCCAGGACGTTGGAGCCCCGGCCCAGGACGTACCATGGTATCCCCTCTCTCCAGGCAAGCTCCAGCAGACCGGCCAGCATCTCCTCCGACCGGACCTGAACGGAGACCGCAGGGCCTCCGGTACGCCATGTGGTAAGGCTGCTCAGCAGGACCCGTTCGGCGGCGCCGGGACAGTTCTCCTCAATCAGCCGAAGCAGACCTTCAGTTCTACTCAAAGTTCCTGCCCTCCAGACCCATGAGACATCCCCCAACCGAGAGGAAGGTGAACAGGAAAGCGGGTGCGCCGAACCTCTCCATCCACCTCAGGACAATTCGATAGACCCGCGGGCGAAGGACTATGCTGACCAGAAGTCTCATGCCCACGGTACCGGGGTCGGCGGGAGCGGCCAGCAGGGGTTTCACCCAGTTGCTCCCCAGCATTCCCTCCGCCTCCGGATGTTTCTTCAGCGTGTATTTCAGACCGGACCCGCCGTATTCCACCATTTTTCTTGAATGCTCCCGAACGGTAACCCTGTCAAGATGGTAAACCCTCAGTTCAGGATCCCAGAACATCACCGGTTCCAGTCCGGACAGCCTCAGGCCGAATTCCGTGTCCTCTCCGCCGTAGCGGTCTATGGCGGTATCGAAGCCGCCGGTTTTCCTCAGGAGGTCCGTCCTGATGCTCAGATTGCCGGTGACGAAATACCGAGGCGGGAACGGTCCGGATGGTTTTTCTCCCATACCCCTGGAATCGAACCACTTCTGCCATGGAGTGGCATCCTTCATCCAGCCGTTCACCCTCGCTCCCATGACCACGTCCCCCCTGCCTTCACGGTGGGCCGTGATATGCCGGAGGACTATGTCCGGAGGAAAGAGGATGTCTCCATCGGACAGCAGGGAGACCGGAGAGGTGCAGGCCCGCCATCCGGCGTTCCTGGCAGCCGGTCTGTTTCCGCCATCCTCCAGTCTGATGACATTCACGCTGACCGTATCCGGGAATGTTATCTCGAACTGCTCCAGCACCGGGACCTCGCTGCCGTCATCGATTATCACCAGCTCCCAGGGACGCCCTTCCGTCCTCTGTCCCCTGAGGCTCGCCAGGCAGCGTTCGAAATCCTCCCCCCCGTCCTTCACCGGTATCTGCAGGGACAGCTCCGGTCTCACTCCCCGCTCACCTCCGCCAGACGGGTCCCCAGGGCCCTCAGATAGACCATCACCAGAAGAGTGACCGCCGTTGCAAGAAGGACCAGCCCCGCCCTCCATCCCGGACCGAGGGTGGCCAGCGGCCCGAGGACCACCGGAGGTATCACCGTGAGGATCACCACGAAGAAGCTAATGGGGAAGACCTTTCTTCCCAGCCAGAAAAGGCTCAGGGCCATGAAGAGGTTGGTGGCCAGGGTGGCGAAAGCCGCTCCCAGAGCTCCGGCCACGGGAATGAGACGGAAATTGAAACCGATGTTCAGCAGGGCCCCGAAAAGGGTCATCCAGGCTATGAACCTGGTCTGACCGGTGAGAAGGCAGCCGGTCTGGGATAGCATGAAGAGACCGTAGAGGGCCCCGGCCCCGGCCAGAGTGGGAAGCACCGAGGCGGCCGGCAGGTAGGCAGCTCCTCCCACCATGGGCACCAGCCACTGCGAGGACATGGCAAGCACAAGTGACATCCAGTTGACCAGGACCATGAAGAGAAGGCCGGCCCTCCCCAGCTCTCCCAGTGTACCCCCTGTCCTCTTCTTTCTGAATATGTACCTTTTCCAGGCCATGTTGAACCCGAGTATCATCGGCATGAGTATGAGGCAGGCCCTGCTTGCCCATTCGTAGTAGCCGCTCTCCGCCATACGGGGGTAGATGCTCCTGAGCATGAACATGTCCGCCGACGACAGGACTATCATGGAGATGGTGGCGGGTACCAGGGGCAGGCTGAACCCCAGCAGCTCGCGGTTCAGGCCTTCCTTTCGCCCGGCTTCCCCGGGAGCCGAAGTTATCCTCCACATCATGACCGCGGCAAGCACGGCCACCAGGAGGGAAGGTGCCCATCTTGCGGTCATGAAGGAGGTTACCGCATCCATGGGGAAGTAATAGAGCAGCGCCACAAGCATTCCCAGGGCCAGCAGACCCCTGGCCAGCTGCATGGCCAGGTAGGTCTTCGCCATTCCCCGGGCCCGCGGCAGGGATAGAGCTATCTGAACGTAGGCGATTCCAACCCCAAGGATGACGGCATGGGAGAGATACGCCGGATCCCGAAGGTTCAGGAAGGAAACCAGGAACCCTCGAAGGAGCAGGACCGCCGCCGCCATAAGGAATGTGGGGACCAGAGGGAAGGTGATGCTCCGCACCAGTATGGACCGGTGGTCCCATCCGCGGTGCCAGGCCCTTATCAGAGCGGTGGGAAGGCCGAGGACAACGATGCCGGCTATGGCCTCCGCCAGTATCCTCAGGGTTCCCAGCTCGCCGGCCGCCTCCGCTGTGAGGAACCTGGAGATGAAGGGAAGGAATGCCACCTGCACCAGGCCGCTGAATATCATGGCGAGGGCATAGAAGGCGGATTCCCTGGAGAGGTCCCTGCTGTGGCTGGTTTCAGCCATCCGGACCCTCCCATCCCAGTTCCCTGTAACGCCTGTGAATATCCCGGGCAACGGCGAGCCAGTGGTGCCTGCTGTCTATCCAGGCCGGCCCCGCATCGGCATGCTTCTTCCTCAGCTCACCGTCCAGCACCAGCTCCCTGAGGTCCCGCTTCAGGGTTTCCGGTGTGGTGAGGAAGAAGGGATGGTCCGGAATGAATTCCCGGTAAGCCGGGGATAGGTTGGTTACCGTCGCCACGCCCATGGACAGGCTCTCCAGTGAGTTGACCCCGTACCCCATATCACCGTCGGCCACCTGGTCGATGGCGATATGGCAGGTGGACTTCATCCTGAGGGCCTCTGCGTTGGTCATGTTCTCGATGAGGACCATCTCCACCGGCAGCTTCCCTGAAAGCTCCTCCACCGCCCGAATGATTCTGTCGGTCCCCTTCACGGACCTTATCCTGGGGGCGTGGCATATCCTTACCTTTTTCCCCTTCGGGTTCGCGGGAGGGACGGAGTTCCGGTCGAAGGGCAGGAAGAGGTATTCCACTTCAGGATACCTCTGGTAGAGGTCGAACTCGCAGGTGAGGTTCAGGTCGGTGGCCTCCCATACCGGCCTTATTGCGCCCCTCATCCTCAGGCCCAGTCCATGGTAGTAGGAGACTATCTTCTTCCCCCTCCTCTTCAGGTCCTTCACGTCCCTGCCGTCGCGGTAGAAGCTCATTCCCCCCTCCAGGTGGTAGATATCGTAGTCCCACAGGCCGTATTCCTCCGCGGCCCTGTCCACTCTCGGTGTCCATATCCTGTCCCTCATTCTCAGAAGGGCATTCTCCACCGGGCTGGGAGACCAGAAAATCCTCTCCGTCGTGCCGGTGTACGGTACTCTCAGGCTTCCCGCCCGGACGAGTTTCTTAAGTTTCAGGAGCCAGCTCTGCGGTCCAACGAAGGGCAGGTCGAGACAGATATCCTCCCTGTACTGGTTGGCTGCCCTGTAGAAGGTTACCAGCCTGCTCTGATGACCCAGAGCCCTGTGGCCCCGGACGAACAGGTCTATGGTGCCGGTGTAGTTCTGCGGCGACAGGTGGAGTATCTTCACCCGCTGCCGCCTTCCCGTTCCTCCGCCCCTCTCAGATGGGCCAGTCCCCCCAGCGCCAGCCCCGCCGCGAGGACCCACTGCAGAGCAACCCCGGTCCAGGGAGGGTACCCCGCCCCGGGAGCGGCAGTGGCCCCGAGGACATCGGGCACCCCCCGGCCGAAGTTCCCGGCGGCCAGGACAAGGGGGGACGACGTGAAGGTCCATATTACCTCCTGGCGGGAGGGTTCCTCGAACAGGTCCGCCCCGGCCGACTGCTCCAGCCGGCTGGGATTGCTCCACAGGGCAGGCAGGCACGCCGCCACTCCCAGGGCCGCCACCACCCTGAAAGCTTTCCCGCCGGCGCCCTCCCTGCACAGGGGCAGGAGAAGGAATGGAAGGGAGGGGAACAGGAACCGGGGGCCCCAGCCGGTCCCTCCGGTCCAGTCATGAAGCATGCCGTGGAAGACCAGGGAGAGGGCGAAGGGGGTCCACAGCCTCCACTCCCTCTGGTGGAAGAGGGCGAAAAAGCTCAGGGGCGCGTAGTAGAGCAATCCCTTTCCGGGGCTCAGGAGAAGGCCGGGTATGCCCCCCCTGAAAGGTTCCAGGGCTATGGCGGGGTCCTGCCCGTGCCCGTCGGAGAGGAGGCTGCCGAACCTGTACCAGTTGACGAAGAGCATGGCCAGAATGAATGGAAGGGCGCCGGCCATAAGGTCCCTGACCTTCCTCCAGCTCCCCAGGAAAAGGGGAAACAGCAGGACGCTGTCCGCCCTTACCAGCACGGCGAGCCCGAATAACGCTCCGGCCAGGACCGTTCGTCCGGAGCCATAATAGTAGAGCGCCGCCATTGCCGCGGCGGCCGCCGCGGTGACGTCGAAGGTCATTTTGCCGTAGACCAGCGCCATTCCTCCCACTGCCACCACTGCGAATCGGGATAGGGGTACATGGGAATACCTGCGGGACGCCACCGCGTACCAGTATCCCACCAGTGCCAGGCTGAGGCCGGAATTGATAAGGGCGGCGGTCACCTTGCCGGCCTGAAGGCCCAGAAAGCTTCCCACCAGGGCCGCGGGCACCAGCAGAACTGAGAATCCGACGCCGTGGGGCACGAAATGCCCCGGTCTCGTACCCTCAACGGTCCAGCCGAAATCACCCGAAACCGTCATTAAGGGTCTCATTCCCGTAAGGGATCCGGCCACCTCGTACTGTGCCAGGACATCCGTGGTGTACATCCTGCCGCTGAAGACCAGGGCCAGAAGGGCGGCCCAGATGAGCAGGACCCCTTGAAGCCTTCTCTTCCGGGCTGTTTTCACTAAACGGATCCGCGGAGGGTGTTCCTGAACATGCCCCTGGCGGAGAAGGACTCCTTGAACCGGCAGAGACCGTAGTTGACTTCCATGTCCAGGGTGAAGGTCCCCAGGTCCATGTAATGGTAGCCCATCTGCTTGGCCCACCTGATGACCTCCATGTACACCAGGTTCACCGGACGCAGGGACTGATGGGCCTGGTCGTGGGATATATAGAAGGCGAGGGTGACCCTGGGATTGCAGTGGAACATGACCATTCCCGCCAGCACCTTCCCCTCCCTCACGGCTATGAACTGTCTTATCCTGTCGTCTCCAAGGAGCTTCCTCAGTTCTTCCAGCTCCGCCAGGGTATGGGTGGGCCTTACGCCGTGTCGCTGCTGAAGGTTGGATTCCAGCACGGGATAGAAACGGGTGAAATCCGGATCTTCCTTCACTGTGACCCCGCTCTTCACCGCCTTTCTGACGCCCCGCAGAGCGGACGAGCTGAAACCGAGCTTCAACTCCTCCCCCAGTCTGGCCAGGTCGATCACCGCGGTCAGTTCCCTCTTCCCGTAGTCGAAGCCCCTCCTGATGAGGGAGAACTCCAGGTAGTTGTGAGGCCTTCTGTAGTACACTACGGGAGGAGGCGTCATCTCTATACCCTTCCATCCCCGGCGGCGGCAGTACGCGATGAGGGCGTCCACCACCTTCTCGGTCTTGCGAAGACCCAGGGAGTCGGGAAGGACCGGCCCCCCGTAGGAGGCTCCGGGATAGGACCTGAACCATGTTCCGTCATCCCTTCGGGCAAGGGCCCCGGGTATCACCGATACCGCGCCGCCCCTGTCCTCCACCAGCAGGTGGTGGTTCTCGAACCTTCCCGGAGGGTGGTAGTCGATAAAATCCGGAAGATGGAAGATGGTGCCGTTGTTCGAGCGCAGCACGAAATCCGTCCACTCCTTCCGGTCCCTTTCCTCTATCCTTCTGATCTCCATCATCTCACCAGCGCGATCCTGTGGGCCGTGGAGCCGGCTTCTGTTTCCACCAGCACGATATATACGCCGCTGGCCAGATCATTCCCGTCAATCGTGCCGTTCCAGCTCCAGTTCTCCCAGCTGGAGGCAGCGGCCAGTCCGAGATATTCCCCGGTCAGCGAGAAGAACTTCACCGTCACCGGTCCCCGGGCGCCGGACCATGCCATCCTCAGCTGCTGTTCCGCCGGCAGGTAGGGCTGCGGGTAGAACAGCGGAGCCGTGCCCTGATAGTTGATCTGCTCGGGGGATATGGACCACAGACCTATGAGGGACGAAAAATAGACGGTTCCGTCTGCGGGGTCCCTGTAGCTGAACTCGGCCTCCGTCCTGCTGGCCGGCATGTATACTGAATTGGAGGAGTTGTAGACCGTTGTGCCTGCGTCGCCTACGGAATAGACGGCGTCCTCCGTCAAGCACCACACCGTACCGGAATCGTCGGCCTCCACGGCTTTTACCGCCCCGGTCACCCCGCCGGTCTCATTGAACCTGGTGCCGTTCCATCGGCACAGGCCGTTGCCGGTGCCCACCAGTATGCTGCCATCGGAATCCCTGGTAAAACTGAATACCTGGTTCGACGGAAGGCCCCATGCGGTGGAATAGACCTCTCCCGGGCCGGGGTACCAGGTGTCCGATGATTTGTCGACGGGATTCCCTCCGTGAACCAGAAGCTGGCAGCCCCCGTCGGAGGGGAAAGCTATCCACAGGCTGTCATCGCCGCAGGGAAAAACGCTCAGGACGTTCTTCCTGGCCAGACCGTCGGCCTCGGTCCTCACCGCCCACTGCAGTTCCTCCTCCGGGTTCCCCGCCACCGCCACAATTCCGCTGGGCTGGTCAGGAGTCTCCCAGAAAGCCTCCTGTGCCACCCATAGAGCGCCTTCCTGGGAAGCCAGCATGACCACCTGATTGTTGAGCATCGGTGTCACCACCTGAACGACTTCCGGAGTCACCCCGGAAAGGGAATCCGCCACGAAGGTGATTATTGTGTCGTCCTCCATGGAGCTGGTCCCCCTGTCCTCTATCCAGGTCAGCCCCCATTTGTAGCTACCTGTCCATACTCCGGGGGCGTCGGTCACGGCGGCCGAGTAGGTCCGAAGGCTTCGCGGCATGTCCGCGGTACGGTTGTTGAACAGTACCCATTCTCCGTCAGGGTAGCTGGCCATGAGGCCTACCCGATGGCTTCCCAGGTAGGTCCTGTCGCCGTCCCGGACCATCTGGTAGCAGCTGGCGGCGGGCATTCCGGGAACCGTCAATGTTTTCCAGGAGCCTTCCTCGAGGTATCCCAGTCCTCTTCCGGTGTTCCTCGCGTTGGCGTCGCGAAGGCCGTAGCCGCACCACAGCCTTCCCTCTATCTCATACAGACACGACCCGTAGCTCTCACTGGGATAGTTCTTTCCGAAATGAACCCAGTCCCCTTCATCGTAGAGCATCACGACCCGGCCCGAGGCCAGAAGACCTTCCTCCGTTACCAGCAGCCCGGTTATCACCGAATCGCTGCTGGAGGAGTAATTGAGCAGCCTCGTCCAGGTGGAATCCGTCTTTAGGGCAACCCCTCCGCTGCCGAAACCAAAGACCGAATCCGGTCCATGAATGTATATGTCCTGGATACCCAGGGACATGGTATATCCACTGTAGCTGGTCCATGCCGCGGGGTCGAAAACGCTGCCTGCCAGGTCCAGTGAATAGACTCCACGGTCGGTGGCCAGATAGAGGGTGTTCTCATGGCTGGATATTCCGGTGACCTCTTCAGCGGTGAAGGCTCCGCCGGTCAGGTCCGCATCAACTATGATGAACCCGCCCTGGTCACCCCTGGCCAGTCCGCCGTCGGTCCCGGCCCATACGTATCCCCCGGCGCCGTGCACCGCGTGCACGTTCCCGGAACCGGGTACACCCTCGTAGGATGAGAATATCTGCCAGTTTTCACCGTTTCCCAGGGCCAGACCCCCTCCGGTGGTGGCAACCCAGATGGAGGAATCCTGCAGATGGATGTCGGCGGCGCCTGTCCAGGGAAGGCTTTGGGGGTAGACCATCGGCTCCAGCCAGCCGGAAAGCGGATCGTAACGGATTATTCCGCCGGAAGTGGCGCACCAGATGGTGCCTTCATCGTCCTCGAGCATGGTGGAGATGTATGTCTGCGTGGTCTGGAAATCCCAGTCATCAGCGGCCCCCACCGCCGCCAGTATCGTCATGCAGAGTAGAACCACGGTATCAGCGCCTTTCAGAAGAGCCATGGGAAGCGGAGGTGCCAAACCACCCATACGGCTTCCCACACTATGCTCCTGGTCATCTTTGAGGTTCCCGCGTGCCTGTCAACGAAGATTATGGGTACCTCCACCACGGAACAGCCGGCTTTGTAGAGCTTGTAGGTAACCTCTATCTGGAACGAGTAGCCGTCGGACTTGATCCCGGACAGGTCCAGCTTCTTCAGGGCCTCCCTCCTGAAGGCCTTGAATCCGCCGGTGGCATCCTTCACCGGAAGGCCGGTCACCATCTTCGTGTATCTGTTGGCGAACCAGGAAAGAAGAAGCCGCGACAGGGGCCAGTTCACCACATTCACCCCGCTGCAGTACCGGGAGCCTATTGCCAGGTCGTGTTCCTCCAGGGCGTCTACCAGTTCAACCACCTTGTTCGGGTTATGGGAAAAATCGGCGTCCATCTGAACGATGGGGTCGAACTCCTCCCTCTCCAGCGCCCACTGGAAACCGGCCACGTAAGCCTGGCCAAGCCCTGCTTTCTCCGGGCGGCTGAGCAGATGGACACTGCCTGTGGAACCGAAGTCGCGAACCGTCTCGCCGGTCCCGTCCGGACTGCTGTCGTCCACTACCAGGACGTCCGGCTCCAAGGGCAGGTCCAGCAGCACGGGAATGAGCTTCCTGATGTTCTCCACCTCGTTGTAGGTGGGGATCACTATCAGTGGCTTCTTCAAGGGACCTCCGCTTTCAGTTGCCTCCAGTTTAATATACCTGTCTGTTCACGTCACGGACACATTATGGAGAAGCCGTACTTCCGCCCAATCATAATACGATAGTCATTTTGCGTCTCCCGGTTTCAGGCGGGGTTCCGGGAAGGCCGCGCCTCACCGCCCCCGTTTTCCCCCGTGGTGTGCTATAATTGATGATTAATGAACAATGATCGATGAAAACGGCTCACTTAACCAGGCGGATATGATGATCAAACGAAACGGAATACTGGCGGCCCTGGTCACACTGCTGACCCTGGCGCTTCCCCTGCGCGCGTGGAAGGTGGTCCCCCTGGTCAGCTACAGCACCAGTTCGGGCGTCCTGCTGGGAGGGGTGGTCAACCATAACATGATGCCTCCATTCAGTCCCTACGCTTTCGGAACCATGGCCTACGTCTACACCGACGGCAGCGTTCACGCCGAGCCTCAGCTGCTGGTGCCCTCGGGAAACGGTCTGTTCAGGTTCAGAGTGAACTACAGCGCCCGCAGGGAGAACAGGTTCTTCGGCTGGGGCAACGGAGGGTCCGGCGATGTCTACGGAGAGTACGCCGCTGAAGTTCTGGAGGGAGCGGGTTCCTACAGCTTCAGCCCCTTCGTCGGTTTCCTGCTTACGGCCGGTATCATGGGCAGGCACTCGGTGGTCTACGACCGGTCCGGCGATCCCCTATGGGAGCAGTCCCCCTCGCAGGAATACGGCTCCCTGTGGACCGCGGGGCCTTTTCTGGAGGGAAGGTGGCTCTTCCCCTCGCTCATCGACGGTTACCTGACCGGAAATATCGATCTGCAGGAGGGCGGGGAAGCGGGCTATTCACGGTGGGAGGCCTCGGCGGCAGCGTTCGCTCCCCTGGGAGGCTCGACCCTGACGGGATTGAGGCTGCGGCTGGGACGTCATACCGACACCGCTTCCACCCCGTTCAGTTTCATTCCCTCGCTGGGAGGCTCGTCGGGCCTTCGGGGCTACGCTGACGGCAGGTTCGCGGGCGACTGGACCCTTCTGGCCAACCTCGAACTGAGGCAGAAGGTCTTCAGCCTGGCTGTCGATGAACAGAACCGGTTCGACGTTTCCCTGGTCCTCTTCGGGGACGCGGGACAGGTGGCGGACCACCTGGAAGGGCTCGGGTGGGAGCGGTTCCACTTCGACGGCGGCCTGGGAGCCAGGCTTTCTCTTCCCGGCGGAGGGGCCCTGAGGGCGGATTTCGCCCTCTCGCCGGAGGGACTGGGAATACAGATGGGCCTGGGAGAACTGTTCTAGCCACCGACCAAGGAAGGGACCGCATATGGATCGCGCATTTCTGAAGAAACTGCCCAAGACAGACCTTCATCTGCATCTGGACGGAAGTATGAGGCTGTCCACACTGATAGAGCTGTCCAGGGAATCCGGCATGGAGCTTCCGTCCTACACCGAGGAGGGTCTGCGGGAAACGGTCTTCAAGGACAGCTATCAGAGCCTGGATGAATACCTCAGGGGTTTCGCCTACACCGGCGCGGTAATGAGGACCGCCGAGCAGATAGAGAGAATAAGCTACGAGGTGGCGGTGGACAACCAGAAGGAGGGCGTGCGCTACATAGAGGTAAGATTCGCCCCCCAGCTTCACGCCAGCGATGAGATGGACATGATTGATTCCATCCGGGCCGTGGACAGCGGCCTTCGCAGGGCGGAGAAGGAGTTCAACGCCAGACCGGAGGTGGCCGAATTCCGGGAACCTCCCTTCCACTACGGAATAATCGCCTGCGCCATGAGGTTCTTCACGCCCGCCTTCTCCGACTGGTACGGAAGGTTCTGCGAAATGCACAGCTACACCAACCGGGAAAGGGTCTTCGCGCTGGCCTCGCTGGAGCTGGAGTCGGCGGTGGCCAAAGCCCGGTGGGAAGAGGGGCTTCCCGTGGTGGGCATCGACCTGGCGGGCTCCGAAGCCGGCTGGCCCGCCATCAACCACCTGGAGGCCTTCAGGCGCGCACAGAGGCATTTCCTGAAGAAGACGGTCCACGCGGGAGAGGCCTACGGGCCGGAAAGCATCTATCAGGCCATCACCGAGCTGTACGCCGACAGGATAGGCCACGGCCTGACACTTCTGGATCCCGGTTCGGTCCGGTCCAGCTACATCCGCGACCCTCAGAAGTACGTCGACTCCCTTGCGGGTTACATCGCCGACAGGAGAATAACCGTGGAGGTCTGCCTGACCTCCAACCAGCAGACGAACCCCTCGTTCCGGAAACTGGAGGACCATCCCTTCGGCAAGATGATTCAGAAGAAGCTCTCGGTCACCATCTGCACCGACAACCGCACCGTATCCAACACCACCGTAACCGACGAGCTTCACAAGGCGGTGAGCACCTTCGGCCTCAGCAGCTACGAGCTGAGGAACCTCATCGTCTACGGCTTCAAGAGGAGCTTCTACCCCGGCAGGTACGATGAGAAGAGACGCTACGTCCGCCAGTGCATGGAGTATTTCGAGAAGATAGAGGAGGAGCACTCAGGGGAAGATCCCCGGGGATGAAGCCCCTCCGTATCTGGAAAAGGGTGGAGGAACTGCTGGGCAGGGGGGAACCGGTGGCACTTCTCCTGGTGGCCGGGACAAGGGGAAGCGGGCCGGGCAGCGCCGGGTCCCTGATGGCGGTCACCCGGTGTGAAACCATTGGAACCGTCGGAGGGGGCTCCATGGAGGCCGAGCTGTCGGAGAGGGCCCTGGAGAAGCTTCGAACCGGCGACCAAACCCCGGAAAAGGCAGTGCACAGGCACATGGAAGGGGACGGACACTCCCGCTTCGAAGAGGAATCGGTTCCCTCGGGGATGATATGCTCCGGTTCCCAGACCACGCTGATAGTACCGATGATCCCCTCCATGAGTGAGGAAGCGCGCCGCGCGGTGAAAATCCTCGGTTCGGGCGGGACCGGAACCCTGGAGATTACCGGGAAGACCCTCTCGGTCACCGAAGGTGTCCATGCGGACCGCCACCGGCTGGTCACGCGCAAGGACGGCGGATGGAGCTACCGGGGTCCGCTGGGAGCGGTGGATACTGTGTACATAGCCGGCGGGGGCCATGTTGGACGAGCGCTGGCGCGTCTTCTGTCCGGGCTCTCCTTCCTTCCGGTCATCATCGACCCCAGGGAGAGGGATTTCCTGAAGGACCCGCCGGACTGCGGGTGGATAACCGCGCCATTCCGGGAGGCGCACGGGCACATCATGGAGGGGGAGCGCAGCTGGGTCGTTGTAATGACGCCGGAACACCGGTCCGACGCGGAGGTGCTGCGCAGCCTTCGGGAAAAGGAACTCAGATACGTTGGAATGATGGCCAGCCGGGCCAAGAGGGACGCCGTCTACTCGGACCTTCGAAGCAGCGGTGTTCCGAACAGCTTCCTTGAACGGGTATACTGCCCGATAGGCATTCGGATAGGAAGCAGGACACCGGAGGAGATAGCGGTCAGCATCGCAGCGGAGCTGATACGGGTCAGGTCAGGGGCAGAGGAGTTGATTCCGGGCGGGCAGGTGAATATATGAACAGGGTCACCCGCATGTTCTAACAATATCGAAGGGGACGGACGCTTGATAAGGAGGACCGGAGAAGAGGGCCGCGGGGAGAGAGCCTCCAGCCGGAGGTTTTCCCGCCTGCCGGGCTTCCTCAGGTCCCTGGTAACCGACAGCGGCCATCGCCTCGCGCTTCTTTCCGCCCTTTTGTTCAGCCTTGCCTACCCTCCCCTTCCCCTGGGTTTCCTGGCCTATTTCTGCCTGGTCCCCCTGGTGATGGCCACCGCAGGCGCGGGCTTCAGGCGGGGTTTCCGCCTGGGATACGTTTTCGGTCTCTTTCAGTCGCTCATACTGCTCTACTGGGTGGGAATAGGGGTGAAAACCTACGTTCTGGCCACAGGCGGAGGGGGCGGTGTTTGGTCCGGGTTCCTTTTATCCTGGGTTGCGGTGCCGCTGATAACCCTGGCGGTGGCCGCGATACAGGCCCTATACACCGCGCTGATGGCCGGCTGCTTCGGATGGCTGTCCGGCGGCGGGGGTATCTGGCTCTTCTCGTTCCCCGTACTATGGACTGCCATGGAGTACTCCCGCTCCCTCACCCAGCTGGCCTTCCCCTGGGTGGAGCTGGCCTACACGCAGTCGAGGATGGTGCCCATGATACAGTCCGCCTCCTGGTGGGGACACCTGGGGGTCGGGTTCATGCTGGCGGTCGTCAACCTCCTGTTCTACCTGGCCCGGGAACGCTGGCGCGGGTCCGGGTCCGGAGCTGCGCGGCCCCTGGCAGCCGCCGGGGCGATACTGCTCCTGCTCCTGCTGCACGGGCTTTCCGTGGATTACGCGGCAGGGGGGGAGGAGGTGGATGTCGCTCTGGTCCAGCACAACCTGTCCATGGAGGAGAAGTACGGCGACAGAAGCGACGATACCAGGCGGGACCTGATACGCATGGCCCTATTGTGGGGACGGAACTCGGATCTGGTGGTGTTCCCGGAGCTGACCCTTCAGTACCCGTTGAGAGAAGTTGCCGACGGCGCCACCTGGACCACTCTTGCCCGCACGCTGGACTCAGCGCTGCTGATGGGAACTATCGAGAGGGAGGAGCGGGACGGGGAGGTCTGCACCTTCAACAGCGCGGTGCAGGTAGGGCCCGGCGGGGAGGTGGAGCACACCAAGCACAAGAGGATGCTCGTCCCCTTCTCCGAGGGAACCCC
>JAWOBF010000025.1:0-25323 GCA_046498225.1 Candidatus Aegiribacteria sp. | reverse complement strand
GGGGACAGCTGGGAGAGCGTGGCGTCCGCCCTGGGCGTCTCCCCGGAAGTGCTGATGGGCATGAACCCCGCCGGCTCCCTCAGGTCAGGATCCTACATCGATATTCCCGCCAGCCAGAGACAGCCTGTGAACGCCGGTTTTGTGGAGAACCCCCAGTACATCCGCTATACGGTGAGAATGGGTGACACACTGGGTGAGATAGCCGCCAGAGTCGGCGTCAGCTCCAGGGAGGTGGCCCGATGGAACGACATGTCCCCGGGCGATCTCATCTTTCCCGGAGACGTCCTTCTGCTGCGGCGCGCAGGTGACGCTCCCGAAATTGATGAGACTTCCCCACCGGCCCTTCCCACGGAAACCGAAATAAATATAGTATCAGGTAGCGGAAGGGTAGAGCATACTGTTGTAGAGGGAGACACTCTCTGGGACCTGGCCATTTCATACGGTGTATCCATCGAGCAGATAATGTACCTCAATTCTCTTGAGAACAGCAGCCTTTCCCTCGGAGAAGTCCTTGTAATCATTCCTGAGTAGGTGAGTGAGAATCATGGCATTGTTTGAATCGGGACCGAAGAAAATACTGAAGAAGCTCAGAAAATTCGCCGACGAAGGCAGTGTGAACAAGGTTTCCTCCACGGTCAAGGAGGAGAAGGGCGCTCTGCTGGAGGAGCCCGAGGTGGCCCTGGAGCTGCTGGAGCTGCTGCTGGACATAGGTCACCCGAACCTGGCCTCCAGCGTGGGGGAAGAGGTCATGCGGCGCCACCGCCAGATAGCCATGGAAGTAAGGAATCTCTTCATAGGAAGGCTGAACGAGTTCTCCAGGTCCACCGATCTGCTGAGAGTAATATGGCGGAGCTACATGGACATGCACGATTTCAGGGGAGCTTTGAACCTGCTCCGTCAGGCCGAGGAGATAACGGTCAACTCCCTTTTCGACATGGTCAGGGAGAAGATGCAGAGTTCAATGCGCTTCGACGGAAGCGTTCACCCTGAAGCCGATCAGTCCGCACTGGTGGAGTGGGCTCTCTACCTCCACCGGGAGAGAAGGTCCGGTGAAGCGATAGATTTTCTCTGGAAGGTCTGCCGGGAAGTGGAGTTCCCCCACCGTGACGTGTCTCTTCTGGCTTTCTGGATCGCCAACCAGATCAGCGACCTGGACAGTATATATTACATTTCCCTCATGGGTATAGCCGCGGTTTCGGGCAAGATGGAACAGGCCCTTCAGTTCGCAGGCAAGCTCGCTGACAGTGAACCGTCGCCCGACGAGGCTACCGACGCGGCCAATGTTATCGAGAAGTACATGGTCCCGGGCGACAGGTCTGGAAGATCTTCTTCGCTGCTTGCGGAGATGTATACCGCCGCCGGCAAGACCGAAGCCGCATCCAGGACCCTCGAGGATATCTACGGTCAGAGCCTGGACAGGGAAGAGCTGGAATCCGCCATCGAGGACCTGGTGGCACACCCGGAAAGCGGGGCGGCCCCGCTTCTGCTGTCCGCCCAGATGAATCTGGAGAAAGGCAGGGTGAGGGAGGCTGCGGAGGCGGTCGAGAAGGCCTTCGATGCCGGTGACGCTCAGGCCGGGAAACTCATCGAGGTCTGCAGGACGCTGATAGAGAATACCGGCGACAGGACCGGCAGCATAGCCATGAAACTGGCGCATTACCTCACCGAGTCCGGAGAGACTGGAGACGCGGTTTTCGCCCTGCTTCCCATAGTGGACGTTGACGCCTCCTGGGTCTTCGAGCATCTGCAGATGCTCCTCTCCAGGGAAAGGAACAACGCTTCCGTCCTGGCGCTCCTGGCCGCTGTGCTGTACGAGACCGGCAAGAGGGACAAGGCTGCGACCACCCTCGACCACCTGTCAAAGAGAAGGGACAAGAAGTTCTGCTCGGACGCGGCGGAAGTCCTGGACGTTCTGGAGAACCAGGTACAGAAGTACCCCGCCCTCAGGGAGGCCAGGGCCCTGTTCAGGCTTCGGTCCGAGAGGGAGCAGGAGGCGGCAGAGGACTGGTTCAGACTGCTTCTGCAGGGCAGGACGCCGGTCCCGGAGGGACAGCAGCTCCTGGCCAGGGAGGATGTTCAGGTGGGAACGGTCTCGGAGATAGTGGATTCCGGGTTCACTCCTTCCTCGCCCTGGCAGGCCATGATCGCCGCTCTGGTGTGTCTTCGGGAGGGAAACGCCGAACAGGCGGAGCCCTACATGAGTCAGACCATGGAGGATTCCGCTCTGCAGCAGGAAATAGTGGATAGGATAAACAGGATGCCTGAGGAGCAGCGGGATAAGCTGGATCTCAGGACCATCCTCACCGGTGTCTCGGAGGGACCGGCGGCGGAGACCGTAGCCTCAATCCTGGAGAAGATAGAGGGTGACGAGGAATGGAAGGTGGCGCTTGCGACCTCCCTGAGATGGGACGACCCGGCCGAGGTGGCGCAGTTCAGGTTCAGATATCTCATATCCCGCAACAGGATCGTCCTGGCGGGAACCTCCTTCGAGGAAGGAAGCATAGGCGAGCCGCTGATCGAGAGTGTGGCCAGAGCCTGCGCCGAAACGGTGAGGGACAATTACGGCAAGGCCGTCCAGCTGCTGGAGAAACCCGTTGTCAGGCCCTGGTCCAGCTCCATGGCCCGCAGGGTGCTGGAATACATTCTGCCCAGGTCCCCGTCCAGCGGCACCGAGATAAGGAAGCTCATCGCCAGGTCCTACGTGACGGAAAAACGCTTCGAGGAGGTATCGACCATCCTTGAACCGGTGCTGGAGGATGAAGGTATCCTGGAACTGATCGAGGAGATAGTGGAGAAGAATCCGGGCGAACAGTCCCTGGTACATTCCCTGACACGGGCCGCGGGACTCAGCGGAGATTTCCAGAGGTTCCAGGAGTACTCGGCCCTTCTGCTTGAGCTGGACCCTGAAACCGCGGGTGAGGTGGTGGAACTCGCCTCCTCCATAGCCTCCGGAAGATCATCCGGCGCTGCTTACCTGTACGCAGCCCGCGTAGCCTCCAGACATGGCATACAGGCGGATGTGGACGATCTGGTCACCCGGTCGATCCTTCTTGACCCCGATACTGCCGACCCGGGCCTGCTGAAGGAGTTCAGTCGCATGGGCCCGGTTCCCGGGGCCCTGTGCGCGCTGGCCGCCGGGGATGCCGAGGGGTTCAGCGCAGCGCTGCGAGGCAGCGGGGATATCAACGTTCCGCTCAACGGGAAGCTCCTGGAGAAGGCAATGTCCTCATGGTCATCCGCCGAAGAGGGAGAGGCCCTCCTCGCGCTGGCGGGCGAAGCTATCAGGGAAGGTCTGGGGGAACAGGGCGAGGAGATCCTGTGCGGTGTGGCATCCGAAGGAGCGGAACCCTGGAAGGCTGAAGCATCCGGGAAACTCCTGGAGAAGGCGGAGACGGGAAGTGTGGACAGGGTAAGGTTCTGGGAGTCGGTGAGCGAGGACACGGTGGTAGCTGAAGCGCTGGAGAAGCTGGTTCCGGATGATTACAGCGGTATTGATGAAGACGAACTGAGGGCCATCGCCACCGCGGTGCTCAGGTCCGGACAGGGCATCAGGAGACTTTTTCAGCTGGCCGATGATGATATCCTGTTCCCGCCTGACGATATGCAGCTGAGGAAAGAACTGGCGGAGAGCTGTATGGAGAACCTCCGCCGAATGGATGATGATGACAGACTCTCCGGGACGGAAACGGAGAAGCTCGTGGGAATACTCCTCACGGCGGGAATGGTGCGGGAAGCTGTGGACATAGCCCGGCGGGAGGGTTCGGACATCGTTCTGGCAAGGCTGAGAAAGGGGCTGGCTGAAAGCAGGGCCAGGCCGCAAAAGGAGGACCTGGACGGGGCCTGGGACCTGATAATCTCCGGCAGACCCGCCCGCGCCCTGGAGATACTGGACGGGATGGATGATGATTCTCACCGGGTGATGGACGCAAGGGCTCTCGCCCTGTGGGATATGGGTTACAGGCAGCAGGCCGTCCATGTCTGGATGAACGACTACAGAAGGACCGGGACCGCAGACTCCCTGAAGCGTCTCTACTGGGCCCTCGACCAGTCCGGGGCCGGAATGGAAAGTGCCGCCGTCAGAAGGTTCATGGCCGGAAAATATCCGGGAGCGGCGGGAATGCTCGCGGGGGGCGGAGAGTTCGACCCGGAAAGGCTGGAAACAATATCTGGACTGCGAATGGATACGGGAATAGAAGGTGAGAAATGAGCGACACGCCGGAAACAGCCAATAATGAGGTTTCGATGCAGGAGCTGGTCCAGGGGATCGGCCGGCTGGTTATAAGGCTCAATGATTCAATAGTGAAGGTCGACCAGAGGGTGGAGAAGCTGGAAACCGGGCTTTCCACGCTTCTGGAACAGAGCTTCAGGGCTGTCACGGAGGAGCTCTCGAGGACAAACGAGCTCCTTGAGGGTATGGCCCCCGAAGACCTGCAGGCTCCTCAGAGCGGGTCCACCGGCGGGCAGGTGGAAGGTATGCTGGAAAAGCTTGACCAGCTTAAGGTCGAGCTGTCCGGAATAAGGGAAGACATGGCAGGCACCGAAGAGAAGCTGCTCACCGTTCTGCGTGATGGACCCGAGGACCTTGTCGGAAAGGAGGTGTTCACCGCTACCCTGAACGACCTGTCGGTAATGGTCTCAGAATCCACACGGTCCCTGGAGGAGACGGTATCCAGGGTGATGGTGGAATCCGGTGAGGAGCGGGAGAAGATTTTCTCGGAGAACGTCAAGCTGATCTCGGACGGACTTACCGAGATCTCTTCCAGAATGGACCAGGCCCGTGAAAGCATAGGCAAGAAACTGGAGGAGATAGAGTCCCGCACGGCTGAAGAGGTGGCCTCCATAGGTGCGAAGGTCATGGAGAACTCCCAGTCCCAGAAGGAGCAGCTGGACAGCATGAGGGAGCTTCTCTCCCTCCATTCGGTGGAGGTTCAGGACAACAGGGTAAGGGAACTCAACCGCAGTGCCATTGTCCATTTCAACAACGCGGAGTACAGGCAGGCCATGTCCGACCTGAAAGAGGCTCTCGAACTGAGCCCGGAGAGTTCCGAACTCCTGGCCAACATGGCCCACATCGAAGCATTCCAGGGGAATCTCGAGAAAGCGGAGGAACTCTTCGAAAAGGCACTGGAGATAGACCCGGACCTGGAGCCCGCCATATCGGGCCTGGGAACCGTAATGGTAATGTCGGGAAGGCCGGGGGATACCATAGATTTTCTGAGCGGGTACCTTGACGGGGGCTCGGACGCCTCCACCGGGGTCATGATTGCCCTCAGCCGGGCCTACGCCGCCCAGGACAACCACGCCAGGGCGCTTTCACTTCTGGAGAGGGCGGAGGAGGCGGCTCCGGGACATCCTGAACTGGAACAGGAACTTGCCAGGTACAGGTCTTAGAACTCTAGTACCGCTGCTTCTGCTCTGCCTCGTCGCAGGCTGCAGGACGGTACAGCCGGAAGATGAGCTTACCGGTCCTGAGAGAAGCCTCATGGCCGAATCCCTGGGAGATTCCCTTCTGCGGCTGGGCAGGGAAGATGAGGCGAGGGAGGCATACCTCAGGGCGGCCCTTCTGCTCTCCACGGAAGACAGCCTGAGACAATCCCTCGCCTGGAAAGCGGCGGGTGCCTCCGATTCTCCCAGCCTGCTCACAGCCCAGCTGCTTCTGGAACAGACCGACTCCCTGGCCCCCTACAGGGCGCTTGCGCTGGGCGGGGCGGAGATAGCTCCCGGGCTGCTCTCCTACATTTCGCGTCACGGCTGTGTCATGCCGGAATACCTGAACCTCGTACTGGCGGATTCTCTCATCGCCTCCGGGAACGCCGCCACGGCGCTGAGCGTTCTCTCCGGCGTACCTGAAGGAATGCCGGGCAGGGCGGCCGACAGAAGGTCAATTATCTACTACAGGGCCTTCCTGGAGACCGGCGGGATCTCCGCCGCCGATTCTGTTTTCTCCGTGGCGGAGGGTTCGGGGGATAGCGAGCTGCTGTCCCTGCTGTCTCATTACAGGGGAGCCTGGATGCTCCGGCGGGGCCTGGAGGGCTACAGAGAAGCATACCTTCGATCATTCAGTCTCTGGCCGGCGGCGCCGGTCCATGCCGCGGCCTGCGAGATGCTCAGGGAAGAGATCCTTCTTGATCGGACCCTGGGTGCCGCCCTTGCGGATGATTTCTATTCCGGAGGCCTCTGGAACGAACTTTACGATATAGCGATGAACTCCGCCTCACCGGATCCCCATCTATGGTACCTTGCCGCCAGGACCCGGGACAGGCTCGGTTTCTACGATACAGCGGTGGAGATGCTGCGGGAATACATCGAGAGATGGCCGGAGGGCAGGGACCTGCCCGATGCCATGATCTATCTCGGGCGCGACCTGGGCAGGAGCGGCAGGCCCGGGGAGGGGATGGAAGTGCTTCTGAGTTACGGTTCCCGGTTTCCCGACCATTCCAGGATAGGCAACCTCCCCTGGTACATGGGCGACCTGCTGGCGGAGAACAGGCTCTGGTCGGAGGCGATCCCCTGGTTCAGGACCACCCTGGAGAAGTATCCCTACAATGTCACCGCGGACGACGCCCATTTCTACCTCTGTTTCTCACTGCTGAAGTCCGGAGACGTCTCCGGGGCCATGGAGGAACTGGATTCCTTCATTTCCCGGTGGACCGGCAGCGTTTACCTCTCATCGGCGAAGTACTGGCTGGGGAAACTGCTGGAGGCGGAGGGCAATCCCCGGGGAACACAGGTGCTGGAGGGCCTCATAGCTTCCGCCCCGCACAGCCTTCCGGCGCATTTCGCCAGGGAACTGCTGGAGCTTCCCCCATGGACGCCCGTCCTTACCGAGGAACCGCTTGACCGGTGGATGAGGAGGCATGGACATCCCCCCGCCGAGCCCCCCGAGGAGTCATTGCGGGGACTCTTCCTGATGAAGGCGGGACTCAGGCATTTCGCCGATGACGAGTTCAGGAGGGGAGAGGCCGGGGTCGGCGGTCCCCAGTACCTGGCCCCGTTCTACCTGGAGAACGATGTGTGGGAGAGAAGACCCATATCGGGGTACAATATGTGGGACCTGTCGGGAATCGAGGCCGACCGGCCCCGCGAACTGTGGATGCTGCGCTACCAGATGGCCTGGCCGGAGCTGGTGGTGCCCATGGGGGAGAAGTACGGGCTGGACCCGCTGTTCGCCTGGGCCATAATCAGGAACGAGAGCATGTTCCAGCCCACCTGCTACTCGGTTGCCGGAGCCAGGGGCCTCATACAGATGATACCCAGCACATCGGAGTACGTGGCCATGGAGAACGGCTGGACCGATTTCTCCCCGGACAGGCTCTACGACCCGGCGGTATCCATAGAGTACGGAATAAGCTACATTTCATCCGTGAACAGGGAGTTCGGCGAAGACCCGGTGGTTACCGCGGCCGCGTACAACGGAGGGCCTCACAACGCCATTCACTGGGGAGGGCTGGACCTGGACACCGATGAGTTCTTCTCTCTTATAACCTACAATGAGACAAAGAGCTACGCTCAGAACGTTCACCATGCCTACATGATCTACAGGGCCCTGTACGAATAAATGCAGCGTTTGTGAAAATAATCACAGACGTGCAGCTATCGGGCCCGACCCCGGAATTTATCCTGTAACCGGTGCCCTGATGCCCTGAACGCAAAAGGCTCCCGGGGGGCGCGCAATGGTTTGACTGAAGAGATCACGGACTATGTATATACTTATGCGTCAGCATATTAAAATTGGCTGAAAAAGGCGCTGAAATCCCCTTGAAACGGCCCCTTGACAAAGCTGTTCCCTAACTCTATTTCTTTGCCATGCTTTTTATCAAACGGGTTGATCTTGATCGGCTTCTTGAATCCCTGAGGGAGAATTACAGGGTATACGTTCCCAGAACTATGGGTTGCGGAACCGGTTATTCTGTTCTTGAAGAGGGGGATACCGATTACGTTATTGGCGAGATCCGCTCCTTCGACCCGCTCAAATCGTTCTTCTACCTCGGCCGTGAGAAAGTGGCGGAGGATTTCAGCCCCGAGATACCCAGGGATGACATACCTCCCTGCATCGTAGGGGCAAAATCCTGCGACCTGAAGGGTTTCAGGATCCTGGATCACGTTTTCATGGACGAGGAATACGGCGACCCCACATACATGAAGGCCCGCAGGGAAGGTCTGATAATCTCCGCGGACTGCACCGGTGTTGGTGAGAACTGTTTCTGCACGGCCATAGATGTGAACCCCTGGCCGGAAGCGGATTTTGATCTCAACCTCTCTCCGGTGAACGACGGCTACCTGGTGACCGAGGGCAGCGAGAAGGGCAGGGAGCTGGTCAGGGAGAACAGCGAACTTTTCAGCGATACCGATGACCCCGGAATGGTGGACTCCATCAAGGCCAACAGAAAGGATATCGCGTCCCGGGTGGCGGAAAACGCCCGAAAGAAGAACATCCCTTCGGTGGACAGGCTCAAGAGGATAGTCCAGAAGCAGTACGAGGAAGCCGATATCTGGAAGGAATCCTCAGAGGACTGCGTCGAGTGCGGGGCCTGCAACACCATCTGTCCCACCTGCCACTGTTTCCTGCTGTACGACCAGAAGTCCGACGGACAGCTGGCAAGGTTCAGGGTATGGGATTCCTGCATGATAAAGGATTTCGCCAGGGTTGCCGGAGATGAGAATCCCAGGGAGAGACTGTGGATGCGGCTTCGGAACAGGTTCGACAAGAAATTCAACTACTTCCCTGAAGTAGCCGGCGAGATAGCCTGCACGGGATGCGGCAGGTGCATCGCCGCCTGCCCCGGAAAGATTGACATCAGGGAAGTCCTGGCAAGACTGGAAGTATGATGAATAATCCCTACCGATCCATCGAGACAGAGGTCCTCAAGGTAACAACGGAAACTCCAACCATCAAGACCTTCCTGCTGAAACCCAGGGAGAAGCTCACTTTCAAACCCGGACAGTTCATGGAATTCTCGGTGCCCGGTGTGGGGGAGGCTCCGTTCACACCATCCTCCGATTCACAGATAACGGACACCATGGAGATAACCATCGTAAGGGTGGGAAAGGTCACCGACGCCATTCACGAACTGAAGCCCGGGGACACGGTGGGCCTTCGGGGACCCCTGGGAAAGGGCTACCCGCTCACCAAATTCATAGGTCAGGACGTCATAGTGGTGGGGGGAGGAGTCGGCCTGGCTCCCATAAGGACCCTGATGTACGGCCTGTTCCATATGCGGGACCAGATATCGCAACTGGTCTACCGGGGAGGGTGCAGGAATCCCGGCGAGCTTCTCTACCGCAGGGAGATGGAGAGCTGGATGGACCGGGACGACCTGGACATGAAGCTCACCGTGGACGAGTGCGACGATACCTGGGACGGCCCGGTGGGAGTCGTGACAACCATCATGGACGACATGGATGTGGATTTCTCAAGGGCCAGGGGAATCGTCTGCGGACCGCCCATAATGATGAAATTCGCGACCTTCAAGCTGCAGGAGCTGGGAGTGAAGGACATGAACATCTACCTCTCCATGGAGAAGAACATGTCATGCGGCTTCGGCAAGTGCGGTCACTGCAGGATCGGTCCCTACTACTGCTGCAAGGACGGACCGGTGTTCACATACGACATGATCCGGGACTATCCCGGAATCTGGGAATAGGGCAGCCATGGAGATGAACAAGACCACCTTCGATCAGCTGCACGGCAGGATGGACGCCGTGGAGAAGATGGAAAGCGGCAGGAAGCTCTTCATAGATCTGGACATCTGCAACTCGGAAACCTGTGACGAGTGCGTCATAAAGTGCAGCTACTTCTATCATCCGTACAACAACGGCGTCATCTCCCTGATAGAGCTCGCCACCTACGCCCTCATATGCAGGCAGTGCGAGGAACCTCACTGCGTGAACTCCTGCCCGAAGGACGCCCTTGAGAAGCAGGAGGACGGAACCCTGGTCAGGCACACGGTCAGGTGCGTCAGCTGCAAATCCTGTTCTCACGCCTGCCCCTACGGCACCATATACCCCATGATACTGCCCAGAATGGGCTTTATCTGCGATTACTGCCAGGGCAGGGGCGATTACACCTGCGTTCCGACCTGTCCCTACGGAGCCCTGGCGGTGGTGGACTCCGACATGGAGGGTGAGGACATCTTTCATCTGGGCAGCCGTCTGGTAGTTCATTCAACCCACTGGGACAGGAGCGAGGCATGACTTTCGTCTATCTGCTGGTCTTCGGATTCGCCGCCACCGCGGTACTGGGGCTGGTAACCAGCTGGATCGACAGGAAGGTCACCGCGCGGGTCCAGTACAGGGTGGGACCACCCTTCTTTCAGCCTTTTTTCGATATCGTGAAGCTGCTGGGAAAGGAAACCCTGATACCGGCCGGCGCGTCCAGGACAACCTTTCTGCTGGCTCCGGTCATCGGGCTTTCGGGAGTCATCGCCGCGTCCACGCTGTTCTGGGTGAACCAGTTCTTCGAAGGCGGCTTCATGGGCGACTGGATCGTGGCCATCTACCTTCTGACCGTCCCTTCCATGAGCATCATCCTGGGTGGTTTCGCATCACATAACCCCCTGGCCAGTATAGGCGCCTCCAGGGAGATGAAGCTGGTGATAGCCTACGAGCTGCCCTTCATACTGGCGGCCCTGGTCCCGGTGATATGGGCGGGTCAGCTTAGTCTCAGCGGTATCATCGAAAGCCAGTCCGGAGGCATTGTCGCCGGTCACGCATCGGGCATTATCGCTCTTGTGGTAGCCATACTCTGCGTCCAGGCGAAACTGGCGCTGGTTCCGTTCGACATTCCCGAGGCCGAGACCGAGATAGTGGAGGGTCCCCTGGTGGAGTACTCAGGGCCGGGGCTGGCCATATTCAAGCTTATGAAGAACATGCTTCTCTTCATACTCCCGTTCTTCCTCATCATCCTTTTCTTCGGAGGCCTGCGTTTCAGCGGGATCAACATCCTGTGGACGATACTGGAGTACGTGGGAATAGTTGCCGTCATAACGGTCATCCGCAACACGAACCCCAGAGTGCGGATAGACCAGGCGGTAAGATTTTTCTGGGGGCCGATGACAATACTAGCCATCGTTGCCGTTGTGCTGGCACTGAACGGTTTATAGATAGAAAGGGTAAGGCTGCAACCGTCATGAGCCTGAAACTGAAAGCGCTCCTGAAATCACCCTGGGTCTTTCATCTGTCGACCGGCAGCTGCAATAACTGCGATATCGAAACCCTGGACTGTCTTACCCCCAGGTTCGACATCGAGAGGTTCGGAATGCTGCTGGCGGGAAGCATAAAGCACGCTGACGTGCTCCTCGTCACCGGTTCCTGCAACAGAATGTCCGTAGAGAGAATGAAAGCCCTGTGGGAACAGGTGCCCAAGCCCTGTCTCGTGGTGGCGATAGGTACCTGCGCAGGCTCCAGGGGAATATTCAAGGACAGTTACAACTGCCCCGTACCCCTCGACCACATAATACCCGTAGACGTGTACATCCCCGGATGTCCTCCCAAACCGGAGGCCATAATAGCGGGTGCGGTGAAACTGATCGAGAAAGTTGGCGGCGATAAATGACGAGAGAAGAAGTGCTTCTGGATTTCACAAGCCGTTTTCACGAGGATATTCTGGACCTGCAGGACAAGTCCAGCACGAGGGTCTACGTGACCATCACTCCCGAATCCATCGTGAGGGTCGGAACCTACCTGTTCCGGAACGTGGGGGCCAGGTTCAACATAGCCTCCGGCACCGACATGCCTCCGAATATCGAGATACTCTACCACTTCATAGTGGAGGACATAAACCTTCTTGTTTCCCTAAGGGTCCACCTGGACAGGGAGAACCCGGTCATCGATTCCCTCGCGGGGGACATCGAAGCGCTGAACTGGATAGAGAGGGAGATGAGCGAGCTGCTCGGTGTCACTTTCACCGGCCATCCCGACCCCAGAAGGCTGCTGCTGGCCGATAACTGGCCGGAGGGAGTCTACCCCCTGAGACAGGACTACGAAGAGTGGGACGAGACCGCCGACAGGACGAGGGGGGTGTGATGGGCAAGACGATAATACCAATAGGTCCATACCATCCTCTGCAGGAGGAGCCGGAGTTCTTCACCCTGACCGTCGAGGGCGAGACGGTGGTCGATATCGACGTGAGGATAGGCTACAACCACAGGGGCATAGAGAAGCTTTCCGAGATGAAGACCTTCGAGAACAGCACGTTCATCATCGAGAGAATATGCGGAATATGCTCCACCAGCCACCCCTTCGCCTTCACCAGGGCGGTTGAGGACGTATTCCCCATGGAAGTGCCCATGCGGGCGAAGTACATCAGGACAATAACCGCCGAGGGCGAGAGGATCCATTCACACCTTCTGTGGCTTGGTCTCGCAGGTCATTTCCTGGGCTACAATACGGTCTACATGTGGGCGTGGAAACTCCGTGAGGAGATACTGGACGTGATGGAGATCCTCTCCGGGAACAGGAACAACTACGCCATGTTCAAGCCCGGAGGAGTGAGAAGGGACATCAAGGCTGAGGACATTCCCATATGCCTCAAGAAGATAGATTCCATACTCCCCACCCTGGACATGCTCAAGAAGGCCGTGCTGGATGACCCGGTCCTTCACGCCAGGCTCAAGGGCGTGGGGGTAATGTCCTACCAGGAGGCCATCGATTTCAGCGCACTGGGCCCCACCTCCAGAGCCTCCGGAGTAGCCCGGGACGTGCGTAAGGACTCCCCGTACGGAGCTTACCAGGAGATGGAATGGGACATGATAGTAACTCAGAACGGTGACGTATTCGACAAGGCCGTTGTCCGCATACTCGAGCTGTTCGAATCGGCGAAGATAATGAAATACTGTCTGAACAACCTTCCCGACGGCGAGATAGACGCGGACATCAAGGACGTTCCTCCAGGCGAGGGCATAGGCCACATTGAGGCCCCCAGGGGGGAGACTTTTCATTACGTGAAGAGCGACGGCACCAACAGGCCCATCAGGCACAAGGTCCGGGCTCCCACTTTCATGAACCTTCCCACCTACAAGGCAACGGTTAAGGGGCAGACGATATCCGACGCCACAATAATCCTTGCCGCCATCGACCCCTGCTACTGCTGCACCGAGAGAATAGCGGTGAAGGATGACCGGGGAAGGCTTCTCTACAACGGGAAGGACCTTATTCAGCTCAGCCGTGAGAAGACGGAGAAGATGAAACGGAGGATGGGGGTCAGATGAGTTACCTGATCGATGCCCTGAAGAACCCGGACGGCTACTTCGCCAGCACTCCTCTCTCCCTTCTCTGCGCTGTTTTCGCGGCCATGTTCTTCGTGTTCACCATCATCTACTCCATCAGGCACATGAAGGGCCGCAGCGGTCTGTGGCGCTACTACATCTACCTGCTGGCCACTTTCCTGGCCACTCTGGGAATACTGTTCACCACGACTTTCCTGCTGCTCCTGGTCCTCTGGGGCTTCCTGGGGCTCATGCTCTACCTCCTGATAGGCTTCGGCAACAGGGAGGGAACACCTGAATCCGCCAGAAAGTCCCTGGCCATCATCGGAGGGACCGATGTCCTGATGCTCCTGGGAATCGTTCTGGTCTGGAGCATTGAGTACGGCGGCACCGGCCTGGCCGGATTCATGAGGCTGCCCTTCGGTGGAATGTCTATAGAGCTGAACACAACCGGGTCGGTGATAGCCTACCTCTGCCTGGCCTCGGCCGCATTCGCCAAGGCCGGGGCGATGCCCTTCCATACCTGGCTGCCGGATACCGCGAGGGACGCTCCGGTTCCGGTCACCGCCTACCTTCCGGCGTCGCTGGACAAACTGCTGGGTATCTACTTCCTGGCAAGGGTTACACTCAACGTGTTCGTGATGACCCCGGCAATGAACACCGTTCTCATGGCCCTGGGCAGCGTAACGATAATGGCGGCGGTGATGATGGCGCTGGTACAGCACGACCTGAAGAGGCTGCTGGGCTATCACGCGGTGAGCCAGGTGGGCTACATGGTCCTTGGAATAGGCACCGGGAATCCGGTGGGCATAGCCGGCGCGCTCTTTCACATGTTCAACAACACCATATACAAGTCGAGCCTGTTCCTGGCCGGGGGAGAGGTGGAACGAAGGACCGGAACCGCCGATCTTTCCAAACTCGGCGGCCTGGTGAAGGCCGTACCCATGGTATTCGTCGCATTCCTCATCGCCTCGCTGTCCATATCCGGGGTGCCCCCCTTCAACGGCTTCGCCTCCAAGTGGATGCTGTACCAGGGAGTGATAGGCGCCGGCACCGGGAACCTCTGGGTCATCTGGCTGATAGCGGCCATGCTGGGAAGCGCGCTCACACTGGCCAGCTTCATGAAGCTGATACACACGGTATTCCTGGGGCAGCCCTCTGAACTGTCGCAGAAGGTCATCGAGAAGAAGGAGAGGACAGGCTTCACTACGATGCTTCCCCTCGCCGTACTCTCGCTTCTCTGCATCGGACTGGGCGTTATGGCCTGGAAGATACCCTTCAGCGATTACTTCCGGCCGGAAGTCTCCGGCGAGGTCTACATGCCCGGTGTCTGGGAGTCGGGACTTGCTACGCTGGTGCTTGTCGCCGGACTTGTGATTGGTTACCTCATCTACCTGTCGGGCACTCTGAAGAAGGCAAGGGTGGTGGAGCCCTTCGTGGGCGGCGAGACTCTCGAGGACAATCCCGACATGAGGGTCTCCGGAGTGGATTTCTACAGGACCATCAGGGAAATGGGCATTCTCAGGGGCATCTACCGGATGGCCGAGAAGAAGTTCTTCGACCTTTACGAAGTTCTTAAGAAGACAGCAGCCGGTTTCGGCATAATATTTTCGTTCATGCACAACGGCATACTCTCCAGGTATTTCCTGTGGTTCATCATAGGCCTGGTGGTCCTGTGCATAGTGCTGATCTGATTGGGTTAGGAATATGATAGAATTATACGTTCTGCTGGGTCTGATGATCGCTGGAGCGATAATAGCGATAGAGGTGAAGAACCTTCTGTCAGCCGTTGTGGCCGTGGGTATCGTGGGACTCGGTCTTTCCATCATCTTCCTCCTGCTCAAGGCCCCGGACGTAGCCCTTACCCAGATAGTGGTGGAAATAGCGGCCGTCATACTCCTCATCAGGGCCACCCTACACCGGGATATCGCCATGAAGCCGTGCGGCAGCAGGCCCTTCGGCGGACTGATGGCGGTACTCTTCCTGGGGCTGGCCGTCCTGGCGGGAGTTCTTACGTTCCCGGGGGGACTGAATGCCTTCGGACAGCCCCTGATGACGGTGTCCAGCTTCTATCCCGCCAACGCGGTGACCACAACCGGGGCTACGAACGTGGTCTCCTCGGTGATACTTGACTACAGGGCCTACGATACGCTGGGAGAGGCTACTGTTCTTTTCACCGCCGTGGTGGGAGTTCTGACCGTAATGAGAAGCAAAGGAAAGAAAAAAGAGGAAGATTTGCAGGGTAACAATGAGTAAAGAACACGAACAGGGCATGTCCATCATTGTAAAGACGGTGACCAGGCTCACCGTGGGACTGATATTCCTCTACGGTATCTACATCATCCTGCACGGCCACCTGACACCCGGTGGAGGATTCGCCGGCGGAGTGATAATAGCCCTCTCCTTCATCAACCTCGACCTGGCCTTCGGAGGAACCGTCTCCTCCAGGATATTCTCCAAGGGAGGCACCAGCATGGTGGAAGCCCTGGGAGCGGTTATGTTCCTGGCGCTGGCTCTCATAGGACTCAGTTACGGAGGGTTCTTCGTAAACTTCCTCCATTCCACCGGAGAACCGGGACAGCTGGTAAGCGCAGGTTTCATACCCCTGGAGAACATCGCAATAAGCCTCAAGGTGGGAGCAGGACTGTTCGGAATATTCCTCACTCTCATAGTGCTTCAGAAATTTGAATCGGAGAAGAAGCAATGAACGCGTACATGCCCTACATACTGTGCCTGATACTCTTCTGCATAGGTATCTACGCAGTTCTCTCCAAGAGGAACATCATCAAGATAATACTGGGAGTGGTCATAGCCGAGTACGCCGTGAACCTGTTCCTTATACTCGTGGCCTACAAGGCCGGGGGAAGGGCGGCGATCTTCTCCTCCACGCAGGAGATTGCGCCGGGATCAATGGTGGACCCGCTGCCCCACGCGCTGGTGCTCACCTCGATAGTCATCGGACTTGCCACTACGGCTTTTCTGATAGCCCTTGCCATAAGGCTCTACGGTAAGTACGGAACCTTCGACATAACCAGGATGCGGGAGTTAAGAGGATGATTAGTGAAAGCATGATACCGCTTTTTGCAGCGATCCCACTGGCCGGCGCTTTCCTCACCGCTCTTCTCAAGAGGGTAAAGGGCATCCCCGACACCCTGGGTGTCATGACATCGCTGTTCACCTTCGCCCTCTCCATATTCTTCATCCTGAGGATGCAGGCGGGGCAGACCTTCATAGTGAACGTGGGGAACTGGGGCGGCTTCCAGGAGGTGATGGGCAGGATAGTGGGCATCCAGCTGGTGCTGGACGGTCTGACCATATTCATGCTCCTCATAGTGAACTTCGTGGCTTTCCTGGTGGCGGTCTACTCGGTGAGCTACATGAAGAGGTACACTGAAAAATGGCAGTTCCATACCCTGTTCCTGCTGATGCTGGCTGGCATGAACGGTGTGCTGATAACCGGTGATATGTTCAACATGTTCGTCTTCATCGAGATAGCTTCCATAGCGAGTTACGCCCTGGTGGCATTCGGCACGGAGAAGCGGGAGCTGGAGGCCTCCTTCAAGTACGCCGTCATGGGCGGGGTCGCCTCCCTCATAATACTTCTGGGCGTTATTTTCCTCTACAGCGCCACCGGTACGCTGAACATGGGTGATATGAGGGTTGCCCTTGCGGGTTCGGAACAGCCGGCCCTCATCTACCTGGTGTTCGGCCTGCTGCTCACGGGGTTCGGCCTCAAGGCGGCCATGGTGCCATTTCACGCCTGGCTGCCCGATGCCCACCCTTCCGCCCCTGCGCCGATATCGGCCATGCTTTCAGGAGTTCTCATCAAGGCGCTGGGCGTGTACGCCATAGCCAGGGTGTTCTTTACCGTGTTCGGTTTTCCCCACCAGGTATCGGTCATCCTGCTGGTCCTTGCGGCCATATCAATGGGTGTGGGAGGCCTGGTTGCCATGAGGCAGTGGGACATGAAGAGGCTGCTGGCCTACAGTTCCATAAGCCAGGTGGGATACATCATGCTCGGTCTGGGCATCGGGACCCCTCTGGGAGTCCTCGGCGCCCTCTTCCATCTGTTCAATCATTCCATGTTCAAATCCCTGCTGTTCCTTGATTCCGGCGCCGTGGAGTACGCTACGGGAACACGGGACATGAAGGAAATGGGCGGACTGTCGAAGAGAATGCCGGTCACCAGCGGGTCAACCCTGGCGGGGGCCATGTCCCTGGCGGGGATACCGCCGTTCGCCGGCTTCTGGAGCAAGCTCATAATCATAATAGCGGCCGTTCAGGCCAATCACATGAAGCTGGCCGCCTGGGCTGTCCTCATGAGCATCGTCACCATCGCGTACGTGCTCAAGGTCACAAGATTCGCATTCCTGGGAGAGCTCAAGGAGAAGTACATCAACGTCAAGGAGGTACCGGCGTTCATGCGCATCTCACTCGTGGTGCTCGCACTGGTCTGTATATTCGGTGGACTGCTCCTGCTGCCGCAGGTGAGGGACGGATTCCTGACGCCGGCCGTACGGGCGCTTCTCGGATCGGGCGGTGTGTAACCATGAAGAGCAGAATACTGATGTTCATATTCGCTTTCGTGGTCTGGTGCATACTCACCTGGGTGCCGGACGTTGAACACCTGGTGGCCGGCGCGGTGGTCTCTCTCATCGTGGCCATGGTGATGGGATCGATGTTCATCACCAGTCCCCGCATGCTGTTCAATCCCATCAGGGTATTCTATTTCCTGTTCTGGTACATTCCGGTATTCGTGTGGGAGCTGATAAAGGCCAACTTCGACGTGGCCTACCGGGTCATCCACCCGGCTATGCCTATCAAACCTGGCATAGTAAGGCTGAAGACGGAGCTGAAGTCCGATGCAGGACTCACCTTCCTCGCCAACTCCATAACCCTGACGCCGGGAACGCTCACCGTGGATATCAACAAGGATGACGGTATCCTCTACATCCACTGGATCAATGTGGTGGGGACAGACCCGGAGACTACCTTCAGGGAGATTGGCAGCAGATTTGAACCGATGCTCAAGAAGATTTTCGAAGAAGATGTGGTAGAATGATGAAACTACTCAGATGGATCCCGGGCGCAATCGTACTGCTGGGTATCATAGCCCTTATCATCCTGCTTCCATTCAGGAGCGTGTTCCTCCAGCAGGATGGGGAGCACACAGGATTCGCCGGAAGGGTGTTATACATACTCATCCTGTCATCTCTGATGGTCCTTTTCAGGGTTCTCAGGGGGCCTACGGCCGCCGACAGGATAGTCGCGATAGATATTTTCGGCATACTGATAGTGGGACTCTGCGCGGTGCTCAGCATCGCCACCGGTCGCTCGTGGTACATAGATATCGGTATCGCCTGGGGGCTTCAGAGCTTCATCGGAACACTTGCGCTTTCCAAGTACCTGGAAGGAAGAAGCTTTGATGATTGATATAATCGGAATGGTATTCATTGGACTGGGGCTCAGTTTCGACGTACTGGGCTGCCTGGGCCTGGTAAGGCTTCCGGACGTCTACAACCGTCTTCAGGCGGCCACCAAGTGTGTAACCCTGGGCACCTGCGGAATTCTTTTCGGGACCTTT
Organism: Candidatus Aegiribacteria sp.; assembly: GCA_046498225.1. Classification (GTDB taxonomy): domain Bacteria; phylum Fermentibacterota; class Fermentibacteria; order Fermentibacterales; family JCC-6; genus Aegiribacteria. Next base: position 6,534 of record JAWOBF010000025.1, on the reverse strand, counting down.
CTCATAGCGGGAGGTTTCACTGAAACCGGCTTCAAGGCCCTTATCGCCATAGTCTTCCTTGTCCTGGCATCACCGGTGGCGGCCCACGCAGTATCAAGGGGCGCCCACAGGGCCGGGATCAGGCTCTGGGACGGAAGCGTCGTTGACAGTTACGCTGAAGACAAAGAGGGAGAAGCTTAGAATAGCGGATTGCGCGGGCAATACGTTACGGATGGAAATATGAAGTACCCAAAGCTCAGAGAACTCGCAGAAGCGATAAAAGCAGTCATCAAGGGGCCGTACACCTCCAAGTTCCCGGTGGAGCCCCACGACCCCCACCCGAACTTCAGGGGACAGCCGGAGTTCGACCAGGACAAGTGCATCGGCTGCCTGGCCTGCGAGGAGGTCTGCCCTTCATCTGCCATAGGCCACGAGGATATCGTGGAGGGAGAGGGCGTCCCCAGGCGGGTCATGATACATTACACCGACGACTGCATCTTCTGCGGAGTATGCCAGGACGCCTGCGTAAGGGAAACCGGCGACAAGGCCATCGTACTCGGCAGCAAGTGGGAGCTATCCTACTTCGAACGCTCCGAAGCGTATGAGACCATCGAGAAGGAGCTTCAGCTGTGCGAGGTCTGCGGTGACGTTATAGCCACCAGGGACCATCTCATCTGGATAGCCGAGAAACTGGGCGAGCTGTCCTTCTCCAGTCCCACCCTCTATCTCTCGAGGATGCGCGAACTCGGAATAGCGGATGAGAACATTCAGGCGGTTCTGGCCGACAACGGCCGGTCGGACAGGATAAAGATCCTCTGCGCCGAATGCCGCCGCAAAACCGCCACATACGAGTAAGCCGGGCTAACCTTTCTTACCTTTATACAACAGGTATGCCATTGTATGCGCATATAAATTGCTGATTCGCATTTTTCAGCAGCACCATGACTGGAAATGACGGGATGAACAGTTCTCTTACCGAGTTGAAGGAAATGCTCACGGAGCTCGAACCTGGCCGCACCGTCTACCTGGGAATAGGGAATATCCTTCGGGGCGATGACGGCATCGGCCCCCGGCTGGCGGCAAAGCTCTCCAGCATGGGCATGAAAGCGGTTGATGCCGGAACCGTTCCGGAAAACCATATCCGATCGGTGGCAAGGCTGGAACCGGGAACGGTCATCATCATCGACGCGGTGCACCTCGAACGGGATCCGGGGTCGGTGGAGCTGCTGAAAAAGAAAGATATCGCCGGCGGGACCGGTTTCACCACACATACACTCTCTCCGGTGCTGGTGATGGAAAGACTGGAGGAGGAAACCGGCGCTGACGTGCTGCTTCTTGCCATACAGCCGCGAGACCTCGGCTTCGGAGTTCCGATGTCACGGGAAATGAAGGAACTTCTGGTGAAACTGCCCGAAATACTGGCCCGGCCCCGGCAGCATCAGAGTTCCGACTAGCCCTCCAGCTTCGATTCCAGGAACCCGCAGAACTCCTCCATGCCCTCTCCCGTCCGGGCGGACACGGTGAAGACCTCGACATCGGGATTCAGGCTCCTGCACTCTTCTATCGCCCTGTCAACATCGAAATCAAGGTGCGGGACGAGGTCCATCTTGTTGATGATGAGAGCATCTATGCTGCTGAACAGGCTGGGGTACTTCAGTATCTTGTCATCCCCCTCGGGAACCGAAAGAAGGCCTATCCTCAAGTCCTCCCCCAGGTCGTAACCGCTGGGGCATATGAGGTTGCCCACATTCTCTATGGCAAGCAACCCCAGGTCATCCGTGTCCAGGTCCATATGGCCCAGGGCGTGGTTCACCGCCTGAGCGTCCAGGTGACATGCGCCGCCGGTTTCTATCTGCCAGGCCTGACAGCCGGCCCTTTCGATCCTCTCGGCGTCCCTTCTGGTCTGGACGTCCCCCTCGATAACCGCCATTCTGCCGCCGAAGAATCGGGCCATGGATTCCAGCACCGTGGTCTTGCCCGCCCCCGGGGAGCTTATGAGGTTAAGTGTGTATATCGTCTTTTCGCTGAGCAGCTTTCTGTTCTCGGCCGCTATGCGGTCGTTCTTGCTCATGACCGGTTCCGATATGTCCACCTTCTTCTCCGTCGCTTCATCACACATTTCAGCCATACCCTTCATCGATTTCGACGCTGTCCACGGTGAATTCCCTGCCGGATAGTATCCTGCGGCTAATAGAACCGCATGAGGGACAGCCCTGGTAAAAATCCACTGCTTCGTATTCCTCACCGCATTCAAGGCAGACCAGCCTGGCTTCCGTTTTGTCTATCACCAGTTCCGGTTCCCCGAAGCCTTCCATTCTGGCGATCTCCGTGAAACAGAACCGGAGGGACTCGGGGCTGATACCGGAGAGCGGCCCGACGGTTATGTTCACCTTTTCCAGGCGGACTTTCCTGCCCAGAGTTTTCCCTATGATCCTGGTCATGTCCCGGGCAAGGGACATCTCGTGCATGCCGGACCCGCCTTCCGTAAACCGCGGAACCATTGTGGTGAAAACGCATTCAGAGTGGTAGAATATCATTCGCAGGGATTATGTCAATAACAGCTGCCACAGTTCCGGAAGAATCATATGCAAAGACTTCGCATGGAGATAAAAGGCGCGGTTCAGGGGGTTGGATTCCGTCCGTTCGTGTACCGGCTGGCCATGAGCTGCGACCTTGCGGGCTGGGTGTCGAACACCTCCAGCGGGGTCGTCCTGGAGGTGGAGGGTGAGACTTCTTCCCTTAGGAGGTTCTCAGCTGCTCTGCGCCGGGAGGGACCGCCACTTTCAGTTATACAGACCGTTACGGAGGAATACCTCGAGCCCGCGGGGTACGACGCCTTCGGCATCAGGGAGAGTACCGGCGGAAGAAGGGAGGCGCTGGTCCTTCCGGACATGGCTCTCTGCGAAGACTGCGCCAGGGAGATACTGGACCCTGATGACCGCCGATACAGGTACCCCTTCACCAACTGCACGAACTGCGGTCCCAGATACTCCATAATCAGGGCTATCCCCTACGACAGGCCCGCCACTGCCATGTCCGGGTTCCGAATGTGCCCGGAGTGCGCGCGGGAGTACCGGGACCCGATGGACCGGAGATTCCACGCCCAGCCCAACGCCTGCCCGGTCTGCGGCCCTCACCTGGAACTGTGGGACCCCGATGGGAACGTGCTGGCCGAAAGGGACGAAGCCCTGGTCAGATCGGCCGAGGAGATAGTTGAGGGCAGGATAGTCGCGGTCAAGGGTCTAGGTGGGTTCCACCTGATGGCCTCCGCTCAGGACGATGGCTCCATAGCAGCCCTGAGGGAGCGGAAGGGCCGAAGGATGAAGCCCTTTGCCGTAATGTGCCCTTCCATGGATTACGTCCGCCGCCTCTGCCGGGTCTCCCCCGGGGAGGAGGAGCTGCTGCTCTCATCCAGGGCGCCCATAGTGCTGCTGAGAAAACTGAGCCCGGCTTCCCGGGGCGAGGCGATATCGGACCTTGTATCGCCGGACAACCCGGAACTGGGAGTGATGCTGCCCTACACCCCTCTGCATCTCCTTCTGCTCATGGAGGCGGGGGTCACCGTAGTGGCCACCAGCGGCAACCTGACCGACGAGCCCATTTGCACGGACGAGAGGGAGGCGCTGGCGCGCCTCGGAGGAATAGCTGACCTCTTCCTGGTGCACGACCGCCCCATCGCCCGCCACGTCGACGATTCCATCGCACGGGTGTTCAGGGATGAAGTGATGATGTTAAGAAGGGCCAGGGGCTACGCCCCCATGCCCCTTTCCCTTCCCCGGGAAGGCGGGACGGTGCTGGCTGCGGGGGCGCATCTCAAGAATACGCTGGCGCTTTCCGTGGGAAGGAACGTATTTATCAGCCAGCATATCGGGGACCTGGAAACCCCCCAGGCGCTGGAGGCCTTCGATGAGGTCCTGGAAAGCACCAAGGCCCTGTACGGGGCAGCTCCCGACTGTGTGGCGTGCGATATGCACCCGGACTACCTCTCATCAAGAAGGGCCAGGGAGACCGGTCTGGAGGTCCTGCCGGTGCAGCATCACCTGGCCCATATATATTCACTGATGCTGGACAGCGGCGCAAAGCCGCCGCTGCTCGGTGTGGCCTGGGATGGAACCGGTTACGGGAGCGACGGGACCGTATGGGGCGGGGAGTTCTTCCATTTTACCCACGGCGGCAACAGGAGAATAGCCCGTTTCAGGCACTTTCCGCTTCCCGGCGGCGATGCGGCTGTTAAGGAACCGAGACGGTCCGCCCTGGGCATTCTCGGGCGTATCTTTCCGGAGCCGGAGAAGCATCTTCCCCCGGGGACCTTCAGCGACGAAGAACTTCGGACTCTGAAGCGCATGATGGACAGAGGGTTCAACTCGCCGCTGACTTCCAGCACGGGAAGGCTCTTCGACGGGGTGGCCTCCATCCTCGGCCTGCACCAGAAGATGGAATTCGAGGCTCAGGCCGCCATGGCGCTGGAGCACGCTATGGGCGACATCGAAACCGGGGAGACCTACCCCTTCACTGTCGTGGATGAGGGGGGTATCATGGTCATCGACTGGGCCCCCATGGTCAGTGGCATACTCGAGGATCTTTCCGGGGGGTTCCCCCGGGGATTGATTTCGGCTAAGTTTCACTGTACCCTCTCCCATGTCATCCTGAACATTGCGGAAAGAACGGGAGAGGAGAATGTACTCCTCAGCGGCGGCTGCTTTCAGAACCGAAGCCTGCTGGAGATGACCTGCAGAATACTTGAAGAAGGCGGATACCGGGCTGTGGTACACAGAAGCCTGCCGGCGAACGACGGGGGGATCGCCCCGGGACAGGTCATGGCTGCCATAACGGCAAGGGAAGAAACCGACGGGAGCTGACAGATATGTGTCTTGGAGTTCCAGGCAGAATAGAAACGATAACGGAAGGCGATGACCCGCTGTTCGTCACCGGGAAGGTGAACTTCGGCGGCGTTCTGCGCGAGGTGAACCTTGCCGGAATAAAGGCCCCCGCCGTAGGCGACTGGGTAATCGTGCACGCCGGCTTTGCCCTCAACAGGCTCGAAGAGGAAGAGGCTTCGGAGGTGTTCGATTACCTCAGGCGTATCTCGGAGCTGGGAAACGATGAGCTGGAAAAGGAAGCTGCCCGGAGGTGAAGTACGTTTCGGAGTACCGCGACCGTGACGCGGCAATGAAATACTCCCGGCTCATAGCGGAAGCGGTTACCCGTGAATGGAAGCTGATGGAAGTCTGCGGAGGCCAGACCCATTCAATAGTGAAGTACGGGGTCGACCAGCTGCTTCCCGGGAACCTCACTCTGATCCACGGCCCCGGATGCCCGGTCTGCGTCACGCCCGTGGAACTTGTGGACCAGGCGGTTGAGATCGCCGGCAGGGAGAACGTCACCTTCTGCTCCTTCGGCGACATGATGAGAGTCCCCGGCAGCCGGTCGGACCTTCTGAGCGTAAAGGCGGCCGGCGGCGACGTGAGAATGGTGTATTCCCCCATGGACGCTGTGGCCATCGCGAAAGAGAATCCCGCAAGGGAGGTGGTCTTCTTCGCCGTGGGTTTCGAGACCACGGCCCCGGTCACCGCCGCGGCGGTTCTGCAGGCCCGGCGGCTGGGCGTGAAGAACTTCTCGATGCTTGTTTCACACGTGCTGGTCCCGCCCGCGATAGAGGCCATTCTGTCAGGTCCCGAGTGTTCGGTGGACGGCTTTCTGGCCGCCGGCCACGTCTGCTCCGTGATGGGTTACGAGGAGTACGAGCCAATAGCCGAGAAGTACGGTGTGCCCATAGTTGTAACCGGATTCGAACCGCTGGACATCCTCGAGGGAATTCACATGTGCGTGGCACAGCTGGAGGCCGGTACAAGCAGGGTGGAGAATCAGTACGTCAGGGCGGTCAGCAGGGCCGGCAACTCCGACGCCGTCCGAATGATGCGCTCGGTCTTCCGGGTTTCGGACCGGAAATGGCGCGGCATTGGTGATATTCCACAAAGCGGACTGGAGCTGCGTCCCGGATTCGGCGAATACGACGCGGCCTCAAGATTCCAGGTCAGCGGCCACAGGGTTGAGGAATCCGGGGTCTGCATATCCGGTGACGTTCTCAGGGGGCTGAAAAAGCCCGATCAGTGCCCGGCATTCGGGGCGGAGTGCACTCCCGAACATCCCCTGGGTGCTCCAATGGTGTCCTCCGAGGGTGCCTGCGCGGCATACTACCGCTACAGGGGCGCCGGGAGGTCCCATGGCTGATATCTCCAGGATCGCATGTCCCATTCCAATATCCGATTATCCAAGTGTCACCATGGCACACGGAGGCGGCGGAAGGCTGATGAACGACCTTATCGAGAAGATGATGATGCGGGCCTTCTCCAACCCGGCACTGCTCGAGAAACATGATGGCGCGGTACTGGAGCATGCCGGAGGAAGGCTTGCCTACGCCACCGATTCACACGTGGTGACGCCCCTCTTCTATCCCGGCGGGGACATAGGCTCGCTGTCCGTCTACGGTACGGTGAACGACCTTGCAATGTGCGGCGCCACGGCCCGCTGGCTGTCCGCGGGTTTCATCATAGA
>JAWOBF010000116.1:0-12406 GCA_046498225.1 Candidatus Aegiribacteria sp. | reverse complement strand
AAGGTTATGTTGAAGCATGTAGGAATTGCTCGTCCTCGAATCACGCAGAAGAGATTCCGTAAGGTGTATGCTTGAAATTGCTGCTCTTGCACGGAAGCGAGTACAACCGAGGAACCGGATGCAGGAAAACTGCACGTCCGGGACTGTGCGGGGGGTGCTTCGGGTAACCGGCATTCCTACCGCGAATTGCTCAACCTGTCCACATCCTCGACGGTTACCTCCCTCTCGTAGTCGGTCAGGAAGGGTTTCAGCCCCTGGAGAACCGCATCCCGCACGGTTTCGAGGGTCTTGCATTCCTCTATTTCCTTGTAGAGCCTGTTCTCTATGAAGATCTGCTCGAGGGTCATCCAGTGCAGCCTGTCCTTCAGACCGGCTATCTCCAGTGAGAGTTCCCTCTTGAGAATGGTCTTCAGCATCCCGGCGGAATACCTGATGAGATCGGAAACGGTGGTCTCAACCGGGGCGCCGTCCATTATCACCATCATGTTCGCGGTGTGTGCCACCTCGCAGTCGGTGGAGGCGAAGAGCTGCTGAATGGTCTCCTCGGAGGATATGCCACGGGCAATGGTGACCTCGATCTCGACGTTCTCCGCGGTGAAGTCGTCGATGCTGGATATCTTCAGCCTGCCCTTTTTCGCCGCCCCCTCGATGGAGGCTATGAGGGACTCGGTGGTGGTGCCGAAGGGTATCTGGGTTATGGCAACCTTCTTGTTCCCCCGCTTTTCTATCCGGGCCCGGCACTTGATCCTGCCGCTGCCGTCCTCATAGCCCGAGACATCCACCGCGCCCCCCTGGACGAAGTCGGGATAGAGGGTGAAGTCCTCCCCCTTCAGGGCGGCTATCTGGGCCCTCAGCACCTAAGTATTTTCGTTGACATACCCACGGCGATTCCCTCGGCCCCCAGCAGAAGCACCACGGGGACCTTGGCCGGGAGCAGTACCGGCTCTTTGTTCCTGCCGTCGTAGCTCAGGTCGAAATCGGTTATCTCATTGTTGAAGAGCACATCCCTGGCAAGCTGTGTCAGCCGGCACTCGATGTACCTGGGCGCGGATGCCTCGTCGCCGGTGAGGACGTTTCCGAAGTTCCCCTGGCGGTCGATGAAATAGCTTCTGTTGGCCAGGGCCACCAGGGCAGCGCCTATGGACTGGTCGCCATGGGGATGATACCTCATGGTGTGTCCTATGACATTGGCAACCTTGTTGAACCTGCCGTCGTCCATTTCCTTAAGGGACCAGAGAATTCTTCTCTGGACCGGCTTCAAGCCGTCGGAGGCGTCGGGAATGGCCCGCTCCTTGATAACATAGGAGGCAAAATCCAGGAAGTTCTCTTCATACAGTTTTTTAAGCCCGGTCATCTGAGATTCTCCATTATGTACTGTCTTCTGTCAGGTGTGTTCCTGCCCATGTAGAACTCCAGCATATCGGATACGTCCCCGAGGCGGTCGATCCCCACCCTCTGAAGCCTGATGTCCTCACCGATGAACTGGCCGAATTCCTTCGGGCTGATCTCCCCGAGTCCCTTGAATCTGGTTACTTCGGCCTTTTTCCCAAGGGAGGCCTGGGCATCTTCCTTTTCCCTTTCGGTATAGCAGTAGATGGTTTCCTTCGTGTTGCGCACACGGAAAAGGGGAGTTTCCAGTATGTAGAGATGGCCGTTCAGCACCAGGTCCTCGAAGAAGTGAAGGAAGAGGGTCATCAGGAGGTTCCTTATGTGCAGCCCGTCCACATCGGCGTCGGTGGCAAGGATCACCCGGTTGTACCTGAGGCCCTCCACACCACCCTCTATGTTGAGTGCCCGCATTATGTTGTAGATCTCCTCGTTCTTGTACACCGTGTCACGCCGGTGGGAGTAGACATTCAGGGGTTTGCCCTTCAGGGCGTAGACCGCCTGTGTGTACACATCCCGGGAGGCCACCAGGCTTCCCGCGGCGCTGAGCCCCTCGGTGAGGAAAATGGAGCTTTCCTCCTCCCTGGCGTGGCCGCTTCCAAGGTGTATCTTGCAGTCCTTCAGCTTGGGGATCCTTATGGCTGTCTGCTTCGCCCTTGCCCTGGCCTTCTTCTGCACTATCTGGAGCTCGGTGCGGAGCTTCTGGTTTGCCCTGACCTTGTTTACAAGCTGATCCGCCAGGCTGCTGTCCCGGTGAAGCATCTGTTCTATCTCGCTCTGAACCCTGGCCACGATGTCCCGCCTTATGTCGCTGTTGCCCAGCTTGTTCTTCGTCTGGCTCTCGAACACGGGGTCCTTCAGCTTGATGGAAATTGCGGCGGTTATGCCGTCGCGGACATCGTCGCCGGTGAACTTCTCGGAACTGTAGGCGTTTACCCCCTTCAGTATCCCCTCCTTGAAGGCGGAGAGGTGGGAGCCTCCGGCGCTTGTGTACTGTCCGTTGGCGAAGGAGAGATACCGCTCGCCGTAGGCTGATGTGTGGGTAAAGGCGAACTCCAGTGTTTTTTCCCTGTAATAGAACACCGGATAGAGGGCCTCTTCCCCGGCTTCATGCTCGAGAAGGTCCTTCAGGCCGTTCTCGGACTGATATGCTTTGTCGTTGTACTGGATCTTCAGGCCGGAGTTCAGGAAGGCGTAGTGCTGAAGCCTTCTTTCTATGAACTCGTCGCGGAATGTGTAGCCGTTGAATATTTCCGGATCGGGGATGAACTCCACATAGGTTCCGTTCCTCTCGGTGGTTTCCGACTGTTCGTCCTCCACCAGCTCTCCCCGGGTGAAAACCAGCCTCCTTGATGTGCCGTCGCGGTGGGAGCACACCATGAAGTGTTCAGAAAGGGCGTTCACCGCCTTGGTTCCGACGCCGTTGAGCCCCACGCTGAACATGAACACGTCGGTGTTGTACTTGGCACCGGTGTTTATCTGGGATACGCACTCGAGGAGCTTGCCCAGGGGTATGCCCCGGCCGTAGTCCCGGACTGAGCAGCAGCTGCCGTTCAGTTTCACCCTGATGCGCTTTCCGTGCCCCATGATGAACTCGTCGATGGAGTTGTCTATTACTTCCTTCAGAAGCACATAGATGCCGTCGTCGATGTTGGAGCCGTCGCCCAGCCGGCCTATGTACATTCCGGTCCTGAGCCTTATGTGCTCGATGGACGATAGCGTTTTTATCTTGCTTTCGTCATATTTCTCTGCGGTGTTTCCGCCCATTTCACCACCATATCTTGATTTCGGTCTTGCATCATGCCCCACATGATGTGCTTTTTCAAAACCCGATACCTGAAAAGCTACATATAGGGGCCTTCCTGTGCCAAGTATACAATACTTCCCTGGAAACCGGAAGATACATCATTGCCGTCACAGTTGACCGCCGGCTGACACTTGGATAGTATTTGCTTCCCCGTTCACGGCGAAGCCGATAATTACGGAAAGAGGTCAAGTTGATATCATCGGGAAGCCGGGCAACCTCCGGTTACTACAGATTCATAGGAGCGGTTGTTAAAACCGTTTCAAATCCCTTGACCCTTGAAAGATTCGCATCTCTCATGGGCTCCGCAAGAATGCGATCTACCGCCAGGAACCCCATCTATATGAGCCATCTGAAAAGGGTTTTCCCCTCAGCCGATGAGAAGACCCTTCTGGGGATACTCAGGGAACACTGGCGGAAACACGAGCGAAACAACATAAGCCTGTTCTTCATGAAAAGGATTACTCGGGAAAAACTGGACGATCTGGTGGAGTGGCGGGGTCGCAACCTGCTGGAACAGGCACTGGGCCGGGGAAAGGGGTTGCTTCTGCTGGCACCGCATTACGGTGATGAGCGAAGCCTTCATATCCTTCTGGGAATGGCGGGATACAGCGTGGGAGTCATGACCAGCCGTTACTCCAACATGCCGCCCCCGGTGCGCAGGATGAAGCTGGAATGCGGAAACAGATGGAATGAGCTGCATTTCCCCGGAGACAGTCCGAGGTGGATGTTCGATACCCTCCTGAAGGGAGATGTGGTACACTTCGCCCCCACGGCCTACGGTGGTCCCTCGGGCACATGGGTCGGGAGTTTCGGCGTTCCGGTGCTGGCCCCTTCCAGCCCCTGGAAGCTCCATGCCCGGACGGGATGCTCTCTTGTGCTCGGGTTCAATACCCAGCTTCCGGGAATGCGTTTCAGAATGGAGCTCCAGGAGATCCCCCGGTGCGATAACCGGCAGGAGCTGATACAGAAGGTCTTCGACCTGACGGAAAGGAAGGCCAGGGAGTGCCCCGGGCAGTACGACTGGGACAACCTGCTGATAAGGCACAGGGAATCGAACACCATAGCCAGGCTTGGAAAGATCCCTGAAAACGAGGTAGAGCTGGAGACAGCAGCTGAGCCTGACGATCTTAAGCCAAACCTTATACCGGAGATGAAAACCCTACTCTGAGGTCAGTCTCCACGGCCGGAAAAACCCCGCAGCACACGCCTGGCCTTGCCAACGGCCTGACCTGGCTGTGAGACAAGCTCCCCGGCCCATCTGCGGATGTTGGAGAAACTGGTTACCTTTCTCCAGCTTCTGTACTTCTCGATCTTGTGCTTCCAGCCTATGACATCCTCGACGGTCATGTTGGGTAGCCTCATGTTCATCACCTCGTGTGCCCTGTTCCTGGCGGGGTCAAGGAGCTCGGGATTGGTATCCGAGGCGAGGTAGCCGTTCTCAACCGCCCAGTCGTGTATGTACCTGCCGGGGATGGCGGTGGAAAAATAAACTATGATGTCGTCGGGCTTCAGCTTCTTCAGAAGCTCGTAGGTGAGCCTGAGGTCTTCGTCGGTTTCCATGGGGAACCCTATCATAAGGTTGGCGGTGGCCTCCACCCTGAACTCGTGGCACCAGTTGAAGGCGCTGATGGCCTGCTCGGGGGTGGTTCCCTTCCTGTAGAAATCCAGGATCTTCTGGCTGCCGCTCTCCACACCGAAGGAAATGCAGTGGCATCCGCTCTCCTTCATGACCCTTACCTTGTCCCTGGTAACTGTGTCCACACGGCTGTTGCAGTGCCACTCCAGCTTGATCCCGGCGTTCCTCAGAAGGTCCCTGAACTCCTCGAACCATTTCACCGGATGCATTGTTATGGTGTCGTCCTTGAAGAATATCCGCAGGGAATCGGTTTTCCTCAGGGAGGCCAGTTCTGCTATCTCCTCCACCACATTCATGGCCGAGCGGTATCTGATGCCGCCGCCGTATATCATGTCGGTGCTTGGCTTGCAGTATATGCACTTGAAGGGGCATCCCCGGGTGGTCACCATGCCGTACTCGGCCATTCCGTGGGCCAGGTAGGAATCGTAATCCACCACATCCCTTGCCGGGAAGGGAATGGTGTCTATGCTGCCGTTGACCGGTCTTCTTGGATTCTGAACGAGTTCTCCCCGGGAATCGAAATAGGCCAGGTTCTCCATCGAGAGATGGTCCTCTCCCCTGTCAAGCCTGCCCGCCAGCTCGACTATGGATTCCTCGGCCTCACCCACCAGCGCACAGTCCGCACCGGTCCCTTCGATGGAATGCCCGGGAAAAATGCTGGGATACGCACCCCCCACAACGAAGAGGGCATCGGGAACAACGGTCCTGAGGTGTTTCAGAACGAAGGAGGCCCTTTCCAGCTTGGCGGCGGCGGATATGGCCACGGCAACGATCCCGCATCCGCTGACAAGGTGATCCAGCTCCTCTATTTCAGAACAGAACGAGTAGTCGAGATACACCGGCGTGTGTCCGGAGTTCCTGAGGGAACTCACCAGATGCAAAACGCCCAGGGGTTCCGCCAGCCCGTTGTACTCGAACCACTTGAACCTGGGATAAACTAGCGCTGTTTTCACTATGCTCCTTACCTGCGGGAACATGAAAGATAGCCCATTCGCCGGCTTTTGTCACAGTCTGTCAGACACCGGGATGACGGGTTTTGTTCCCGGAGGACAAAAACCGCAGCGGGAGCTTTCCGCCATGCAGAGCCGCCTGAAGCCGTTGTCCGCCGGTGAGGACGGCAAGTATATTCCGCCGATGAATCCAGACGAAATACTCACCCGCACGGCTGTTCTCCGGCGGACCGCATCGGTCCTCCGGGAAACGGGCTATGCTTCCACCCAGAGCATTCCTTCTCTGAGACGCCCCAAATGGAAGATGATCCTTGAACTCCACAGGCTGTTCCATCTGCCGGACAGAACAGGTTACTGTTTTGAACCCACCGCAATGCCGGACTTCCTGGCAGACAGATTCCTCAGGGGTAAAGAAAGGCTGAAGACTGCCTACAGGCTGTTCTTCCTTAACAGACCCGTCCCCGGGCCTGGGTGTGAATCCCTTCTGGGCAAGGATCTTCTGAATGAGCTGCTGGAGGCTGGAATCGCGGTCTCTGAGAATGACCGCATTCTCAGCACGGTCAGATTCGTTCCCTGGCGGAACTTTCTGTTTCTGTCCGACCCCGACGAGGGAGCCCGGCGGGGAACGGACTTCTATGTATATCTCGGGGGGGATTCTACCCTGCTCACTGATTTCGTCCACCGCCGTCTCGAAGGGGGCTTCAAGGCCCGCAGGGCCCTTGACCTCTGCGCCGGAACTTCAATTCAGTCCTACAACATGCTGGACAGAAGCGAGAGCATTACAGCGGCTGAACTCAATCCCAGAGCGGTAGCCTATGCCGAAGCTTCCAGACATATCAATGACATCGGGAGTATTGAGATCATCCAATCGGACTTGTATGAAAATGTTCAGGGTTCATTCGATGTCATCATCGCGAATCCGCCATATGTACCAATGCCCACCGAAAGCGTTTCAGCCAGGAACATGGATGCTTTCGGCGGCGGCGAGCTGGGGCTCGATATTCCATTGAGGATCATGGAAGGGCTGGGTTCCCGTCTGAACAATGGAGGCTATTCAGCCGTTCTGGCCGGTTCGCCGATCATACAGGGCAGGGACATCCTAAGGGAGAACCTTCTGCCGATCGCGGAAAAACACGGACTGTCAATTATCCTCCACGCCTGGAAATACACAAATCTGAAGCTCGACCTCGCTCTGCAGAGGGAAAAGGGTATCTCCCACTTCATGTACTGCGTTATCGAAAGCCGAAAGACAGGCAGAGCTTCGGTGAAAACCGTTCATCAGCCTTTCTTCAAGCGTTTTCCCCAGCTTCTGGCTTCAGGCATGGAACGGCTGATTTTTGGGCTTTCTGTCAGAAGCTGAACTAGCCCTTCAGAGATAGCGGGGGATTGGTCACGGCCTTTCCCCCGCCTGTTAACAGCCAGACACAGAGAAATCCAGCAAGGGAAACCCCGGTGGCAATCACAGGAGACTCTTCAAGCAGTGTCATCGAGAGGATGAATGGAACAGTTGCCAGGAGAGGCCTGGCAACACCGGCCGCGAATCCGGTGGACCCGTGTATCCTGAAGGCTTTGAATCCGAGCCAGAGGGTCAGCGCTGAGATGAAAATGAGCTGCATCAACGCGGCGGCGACAATGCCGTAACTTTCCAGGAACAGATACAGACCCGTCACCTGTATCACGAAGGATACCGCCGCCGGGAGAAGGACTCGCTTCTGTCTGCCCTGGGCCAGTATCACCGCAAGGAAGATATGGAACACATAGGTGACCGGCAGACCCAGCATGAGAACCCGCAGAGAGTTCCGCACTTCCATGTATGACAGGTTCCTTAGGTAATCACCCCCCCAGACCACTCTCAGTATATCCGTTCCCAGAAAGAAGAACGGTATGACTATCAGAAAGGCCATGACCGTGAACACCTCGGTCATCCATTTTATTCGCTCCCTCACCCTGGGCCAGCCCGCGGTTTCAGCCCGGCAGAGATCGGCGAAGAGAGCGCCGGGCAGGAGGGTTGGCGCCACCAGAAGCACCATAGGTTCGAACATTCGGTAGCACTGCTGCCATGCGGCAACCGCCGAGTCGGAGAGGACGGCCTTAACAAGGGTGTTGTCAAAACGCTGGGCGGCCACGAGGATGAAACCCATCAAACCCAGGGGAAGGGAGTTCCTGAGGAGCACCATGGCATTGGAAACACCTGCAGGGCGAAGATACCTCCAGCCTGCCATTCTGATCGAGGCGGCCAGACAGAGGATGAAGGGCAGCACGGAGCGGATGGGGTATGATGCCCCTGCCCAGAGATGTCCGAGCCCCCTTTCCTTTATCATCAGGGCCAGAACAACCGCCAGAAGACCCTGGAGTGATCTTGCCATCCCTTCGAACACCATTCTGTCCCTCGCCCGGAAAAGGGCGTAAAATGTCTCGAAATACCCGTCGAGTACAAAACCCGAAAAGACCAGGAAGAGCAGCTTCGTCTGTGTGTCCGAATACCCCGCTGTCCATGCGACAACAGATAGAACAACAACGCTCAGCGCGGTGAGCATGGTTCTCAGCGTAAGAGCGGAAGAAAGGTACTCATCGGTCTTAAGGGGTATCACCAGTCGTCTGGTGGTTATCAGTGAAGCTCCCATATCAGAGAGAAAGAACAGAATAAGGGAGATCGCCACGGCGAATAGCAGTTCACCGAACTCACCGTCGGTGAATATCCTGGAATAGATCATCAGGGAAGCGAACAGCCCGGCCTTGCCGACTATCTGCCCCAGGAGCATGTACGCGCTGTTAGCCCTGCGTCCCGCCATACCGGGGTCAGGCTTTGAAGATCCGGCCGGGGGTCACGCCGGCTTCCTTCAGGGCGGTGTTCCTCTTTATCTTTTTCGTTGTGGTTTTCGGAAGCTCGTCCTCGGAGATGAGGAAACCCGCTATCCTCTTGTGTATCTCGGATTTGGCGTTGTACCGCTTGACGGCGTCGCGGATGGCCTGGACCTCGTCTTCAACGGTGATCTTCCTGCCCTGGCTCTCGGCCTCTTCGATGAGGAGGTCGCGGTCGGGGACCACCAGAACGAATATCTCCTCGCCCTTGGTTTCCGAGGCCTTGCCGAAGACAACGCACTCCCTGATGTGCCTGAACCTGTTCAGCCTTGTTTCGATCTCTTCAGGGTAGATGTTCTTGCCGTTCTTGGCTATGATGACGTTCTTCTTCCTGCCTGTGATGAAGAGGAAGCCCTCGGGGTCCACGTAGCCGTAGTCGCCGGTGCGGAACCAGCCGTCATCGGAGAGCACCTTCGCCGTGGCCTCGGGGTCGCCGTAGTAGCCCAGCATCACATTGGGGCCCCGTACCACTATCTCTCCGGTGCCGGTGCCGTCGGGCTCGTCTATCCTGCATTCCATTCCGTGGAGGACCGGCCCGACACTTCCGTACCTGTTTGCATTTATCCTGTTCACGCTGATGATAGGGGCTGTTTCGGTGAGGCCGTAGCCCTGGAGGACCTTGAACCCGAGTTTTTCGAACCCCTCCACCACCACGGGGTCTATGCCGGCCCCGCCTGAAATCAGTAGCCTCAGCCTGCCTCCGAACTTTTCGTGGACCTTGCCGAAGACCTTCTTCCTGAGCCCCTTCATTCCGATCTTTTCCCCGGCGGCGGAGACCGCCATGCCGAAACCGAGCCTGGCCTTGCCCAGGCTGCCGCTCCGTATCTTGTCCATTATCCTGCGGTACATGGTTTCCCAGACAAGGGGAACCGCCAGGACCACCGTGGCCCCGGTGGTGACAAGGTCGTCGGCGATGTAGCGGAGACCATGGACGATGGCTATCTGGGCCCCCATGGACAGAGGCAGAAGGAAACCTGCTGTGCCCTCGTACATGTGATGCACGGGAAGGACGCTGAGAAAGGTATCGGCTTCATCAAGGTTCACGAAGTTGATGATCTGCTTCACATTGGTGAGTATG
The DNA here is from genome assembly GCA_046498225.1 of Candidatus Aegiribacteria sp. Taxonomy (GTDB): domain Bacteria; phylum Fermentibacterota; class Fermentibacteria; order Fermentibacterales; family JCC-6; genus Aegiribacteria. The sequence goes on along the minus strand of JAWOBF010000116.1, from coordinate 2,687 downwards.
GAGTTCTGGGAGTGCATCACGCCCTTGGCGGTGCCGGTGGTGCCTGAGGTGTAGCTTATCACCGCCACCCTGTGGACGTCGTAGGAGGCCGGAAGCTCTCCCTTGCTTAACCTGCCGCTCCTGAGAACACCCTTGAATGTGGTTTTCGCATCATCGAAGCCGGAGTTCATGGTAACGGACTGAACATCCTTCAGCCCCTGGAACCAGTCGGTGAATTCGGTGTCGTGGAAGATGATGTTGGTTCCGGAGTAATGCAGGATGGTATGCATGTCCGCCTCGGGAAGGGCGGGGTCGATGGGGACCACAATTCCACCAGATCTCATGGTGGCCAGATAGGCGGTGTACCAGGATATGCTGTTCCTTCCCACTATGCCCACCACTGGTTCCGGGTTCATTTCCAGTATCCCCCTGGCAAGCCAGTCCATGTGGTCGGCGAGGTGTGAATAGGTGATGGAGCGAAACTTGCCCGGATCGAGGGGTTCACGCACTGCGATGGTGTCCGGGATCCTGCTGGCGGTTCTGTGTATCATCTCCGGGATGCTGGGCATTTCGGGAACTGGATTCAACGGACCGCCTGGTATGGTTCTGTTCATCTTTCCATCTCCGTCCGATTATGGTCTTCCTGAATAATACTTTCAGGGGCTCCCGTGGCAACCACCCTGAATCCGGTAAAGGGATAGCCCAGGCTTTCATAGATAGAGGTTGGGTGAATGAGATCCTGATCTTATTGGGCAGGTATATCTCACGGGCATAGTTTTGTTTCGGTTCAGGCTTGATCCATGCTTGACCGGTCGTATCTGCTTCAGTATTCTGCAATCAAGCACTGAGATTAGTGAAAATGTTGATCATGAACCATGCTCACCGAGCAATTCACGGAAGGGGTGAAATCCAGTTTCCTATTGCTTGTAGATGACAGCCAGGCAGGCCAGGCCGCCGGCTGCGGCGGCAAGGGCCAGTATCCTGCTGAAGAAGGCACCGGCGGCGGACAGCATTATCAGCGCGGGAAGAAGCCAGCAGCAGACCCTGACGAACCCGGAACCGCCGCCGGCCGTTCCGGTGGCGGGAAGGTACTCCTCCCCGGCCATCTCTATCCACCTTAGGTCCTCCTTGACAAGTATCTGCAGTGCGGCGATCCGCATTACGGTTTCGCGAGGATCCGGTGCGAAGAATGTAGCGCCGAGTATCTGAGAGCCTATTCCTGCAAGTGCAGGGGGTTCTGTCCATCATGTTCCAAGAGAAAGTCTCTGGACCTGGCGGTCTTTCTTGAAGAGGAACTCTTCAGGCCGGTGCCGCACCGGCACTGGGTGTGGAGTGTTCCGAAGATGCTGAGGCTGCATTTCCCGCATCACCGGAAGCTTTTACCATAAATCTGCAGATGTGCCTGGGATTCTCTTTCAATATTTCTTCATGAAGCCCTCAATCGCAAAGATGTTTTCCCCGGCGGTATCCTCGTGCCCCAGACCTTCGGAGGCATGGCCAACTGGAATCCTCATGTTCACGCGTTGATTACCGATGCCTGCTGGGACAGAGAGGGCAAACAGTATGTAATGCCCGAGATCGGAACAGCGGATATCAAGATCATTTAAGAACTCTTTGCAGCCTCAGTATTCAGGATGCTGCTCGATGAAAGCATGATCTCTGAGAAGCTCGTGGAGAAATGCGTACCTGGAAGCACAGCGGCTTCAGCGTCTATTGCGCCGAACCAATAGAAGCGTGCGATGATAACGGCCGGAGGACACTCAGCGAATACATTTCCAGGGCACCGTTCTCACTGGAGAGAATGGTCTTCAATGAGAACTCAGATACAGTTCTTTACAGGGGGGTGAGCATTTTCATCCCGGCCTTGCCAGGAACTTCGATGTTTCTGATCCCCTCGATTGGATTGCACGGAATACATCTCACATACCACGCAAGGGAGCCAAACAGGTCATATACTACGGTGCCTACAGCCAGGCATGGAGGGGGAGAGAGCGAAGGCAGGGGATTTTGACGAAGGCACCAGCTGATGAAGACTCCACTTCATCTCAAAGCCGCTCTTCCTGCTCCAAGCGCAGAAGACAGCAGTGGGCAGTTCTTCTGAAGAAGGTCTGAAAATCGATGCCTTGAAGTGCCCGAAGTGCGGAGGAGAGATGAAGGTCATCTCTTTCATAGAGCAGCCTTCCGTTATCAGGCGTATTCTGAAGCACCTGGATCTCTGGGAAGACCCCAGACCACCGCCCAAATCATTGGAACTAGTCTGCGAACCCATTGCGGAATATGTTCCCTGGAAAGATGATGTGCCTGAGATAGAAGTCGGTTAGAAATACTTCGATACTTCGAACGGGCTTCCTAAGGGGGCAGTACGCCCTGATGCATTTTTGTCTGCTAAGATCTGCTGGAGAGCATGTTTGACCAGGCCTGTTTCGGTCAGTATGGTCAGTCTCAGACAGGAATCGTAGAGTTATTGGGATGAATGGACTGCTCTGGATGCAAAAGACTGGAAGGAGTTAAATCCACTTTCCTAGCGCGCCGGGAAAAGCTCGGCATATCTTACGGGGTGAGAGTCCCCGTCGGGTAAGGTTTGGCCACCCGCCCGTATCGAGTCTTGCGTCCATGGCGGAGTCATCGAGAGATGACGAACAAGATGGCCGAAGCGTAGACAGAGAATCCTGTAGGCCGTAGGGGAGTCCGTGCTCCCTGAAGTGCTG
>JAWOBF010000101.1:0-17334 GCA_046498225.1 Candidatus Aegiribacteria sp. | reverse complement strand
ATTCCGTCGGCGGCAGCCGGAGCGGCCATCACAGGGATGGACATTTCCAGGGACATGCTTCGCTACTGCAGGAAGCTCCTGCGGAAGGAGCAGGCGGATACAGCCGAAAGGGTCGAACTGGTTCATGGCGATATGACATCCTTCGACCTTGGAAGAAAGTTCTCTCTCATCACGGCGCCATTCCGCTCGTTCCAGCATCTGGCAACGGTGGAAGAGCAGCTCTCGACCCTTGCCTCCATAAGAAAACACCTGGCCCCCGGCGGGGTTTTCGTTCTCGATATATTCGACCCCGACCTGGACATACTCACCGATTCCGGAAGGGCGGTGGAATTCGGCGACGAAGAGCCCTTCAGCGCCGGCCACGGCAGGACCGTTACGGTAAGCTACCGCAATCCGTCGGTGGATACCGTGAACCAGATAGTGCACTGCGAGATGATATTCAGCGTGGAACACAGCAACGGAAAACGGGAGAGGTTCATTCAGGAGTTCATTATGAGGTACATATTCCGATACGAGGCGGAGCACCTTCTGTACAGATCCGGTTTCGCCGTTGAATCACTGTCGGGAGGATACAACGGAGAACCGGTAGGTGCCGGTGAACTGGTATTCACAGCGGTTCCGCTGTAGAGCGGTGAGGGGACGGAGGGTTTTAATTTTATGTAGGACAATAAAAAGGCTATATCTAGACCCATCATGAAATAATCTTTAACTTCGATTAAGATTTGTTAATCTAGAAACTTCTATTTGTCCTAATTATTTGCTTATTACGAATAAAAACCCTCCGTCCCCATAGACGCAATCCGCCGGCGGATCCCTTAGTGAACCGGACAGTCCTTTCCGATAATGTACTCGATTATCTCGTTGGCCATCATGCCGGCCACTATGGCCACACGGGAGGAGAGGGTCCCGCGGGACAGGGAGCTGGCCTGGTCTCCCACTATGGTCAGCATCTTCCTGCGGTCCACCCTTATGAGATCGGTATCGCCGTGGCCGGCTATGCCCGAGCAGGAGAACACGTGCCTGCCGGGAAGGCCGCTCATCCAGGTTTCCAGCAGAAGGACCTTCGTCTCCTCGCCGTCCACAGCCTCCACCAGGGGGTCGCAGTCCTGAAAAAGCTCGCAGGCGTTCCGCCGGTCAAGCATCCTGCAGTGAGTTTCCAGGGTAATATCGGGATTGACCTGATGAAGGGTCTGCCTGAGCGCGTCTACCTTGGGATAACCTATCTGACCGTGGAAATAGAACTGGCGGTTCAGGTTCGGAAGCTCAACGGAGTCGTGGTCCACCAGGACCAGTCTGCCCACCCCGGCCCTGGCCAGGATAACGGCGGCATTGGAACCTATGCCCCCTACCCCGGCTATTCCCACCGAGGCTTCGGCCAGTTTTGAGGTTACTCCCGGCGGATTGTCCCTGAACTGAGAGGGTTCTTCGGCTTCCATGATGCATATTCTAAGCAAACCCGGCCCTCCCGGCCAGATTCTCTCGATCAGGGTTGATTCGGCATTCATAAATTTGTAGCTTTCATGAGTATTTCAAGGTCAGTTCACACGTTCGGCATGACGGCCATCCGTCCGGTCATTGGCGCAAAACACAGGGAGTTATGTATGGCAAGCAAGCACAGCGCCGGCGATATCCTGAACAGGCAGAAGGTCCTGGGCGAGTTCGAGTACAGCCCCAAGCCCTCGGTTAGAGGCTATACCGGGGAGATACTGAGAGTGGACATCTCCGAGCCTTCCTTCAGGATAATCCCGGTAACGGAGAAGATGAAGGAGGTCTTCACGGGGGGAAAGGGATTCGACCTCTGGATGACCTGGCAGGAAGTGAACCCGGACACGAAATGGGACAGTCCCGAGAACCCCCTCTGCATAGCGGCGGGTCCTCTGGGAGGGACCACCTCGTTCGCCGGGGCGGGAAAATCCATAGTAACCACCATATCCCCCACCACCGGGTCGGTTGTCGATTCCAACGTCGGAGGACATTTCGGCCCCCTGCTGAAATTCGCCGGGTTCGACTGCCTGGTGGTGACCGGCAAGCGCAATGATGACACAGTCGTGTTCATCGACGGCATCAACGGCAGGGTCCAGGTGCTGGAATCACCACTTCTGTCGGTGAACTCCCACCTGGCGGCGGAGGAGATAGCCGAGATGTACTCCGAGGACGACGATGACAAGAGACATGTCTCCACGGTCTCGGCCGGCACCGGCTCGGACCATGCCTGGATTGGGTGCCTCAATTTCTCATGGTGGGACTGGAGAAGGAGGACCATGCGGCTGAAGCAGGCCGGCCGTGGAGGCACCGGCACGGTGTTCCGCGGCAAGGGGCTGAAGGCCCTGGTGGTAAAATCTCCCCATACCAGACCGGTCTGGACCATCGACCAGCCCCGGGAAGACACGGAGGAGGAGGTGTCCAATGGTTGATATCAAGCGCGTGGACGCCATAATCGACAAGTGGAACGTGGATCCCGAGTTCGTCATCGAGATGATGCAGGACATTCAGGACCAGTTCAGGCACATTCCCCAGAAGGCCCTGGAGAGGGTCGCGGACAGGACCGGCAGGCCCAGGGGAAAGCTATTCCATATAGCCACCTTCTACAAGGCGTTCAGCCTGGAGCCCAGAGGCGAGAGGGAGATACAGGTCTGCATGGGAACAGCGTGCTACGTGAAGGGAGCGCCGGACATCCTGGCCGCACTGGAGCGGGAACTGGGCGTCTCCAGCGGTCAGACGACGCCGGACGGCAAATTCACCATTTCCGAGGTCAGATGCCTGGGATGCTGCGGCATAGCTCCGGTGATCTCCATCGACGATGAGATAATCAGCGAGGTCAAGCCCTCGGAAGTACACGATATCCTCTCATCCCTCGAAGACAGCTGAAGGAGGCTGAGATGACATCCAAGGCATTTGACAGACTCAGGACCATAAAAGAGGGAATGACGGAAGCGGACCGCAGCGGTACGGTGGTGACGGTGCATCTGGGAACCTGCGGGATCTCCGCCGGGGCCTCCAGAACACTGGCCGCACTGAAGGACAGGCTGCGGAAGGAGGAAGTCCCGGGGCTGACGCTGAGGTCTTCCGGCTGCGGAGGGCTCTGCAGCAGCGAACCGCAGGTCACCGTCAGATTCCCCGAAGGCGGGGAGAAGATATTCCTCCACGTTACCGAGGACAGGGCAGGGGACCTTCTGGAAATGTGCAGGGGAGACCGGCGGGACGGGCTGGAGGCCATCGATCTCAGCGCGCCTTTCTATTCCAAGCAGATGCTGGTTGCCATGAGGAACCGCGGGAAAATGGATCCGCACAGCATCGAAGAAGCCGTTCTTAACGGAGCTTACGAATCCATAGCCCGGGCGCTGGACACCCTGGAGCCGGCCGAGGTCATCGATCAGGTGACGTCCTCAGGGCTCAGGGGAAGGGGCGGGGGCGGATTTCCCGCCGGTGTCAAGTGGAAGTCCTGCGCCGACGCCGTGAAGAAGACGGGCAAGGAACCGGTGGTGGTGTGCAATGCCGATGAGGGCGACCCCGGGGCGTACATGGACCGCTCGCTGCTGGAATCGGACCCCCATTCGATTCTGGAGGGAATGATGCTGGGGGCCTACGCCATCGGTGCTTCCGAAGGGTACGTCTACGTGAGGAAGGAATATCCCCTGGCCCTGTCCATGCTTAACGAAGCCATAGCGGCGGCCCGGGAGACGGGCCTGCTGGGGCGGGGAATACTGGGAACTGACTTTTCCTTCGACGTGAAGGTGCATCGAGGCGCCGGAGCCTTCGTGTGCGGAGAATCCAGCGCCCTGATGGCATCCATGGCCGGCCTTCCGGGGGAACCGAAGGCCAAGTACATACACACCGTGGAATCCGGGTTCCGGGACCGCCCCACCGTGCTCAACAATGTTGAAACCTGGGCCAACGTCCCGGTGATAATCGGGAGGGGGCCGGAATGGTTCGCCTCCATAGGCACGGGAGACGTCTCGGAGAACCCATGGAACGGTTCCTCCGGCACCAAGGTGTTCTCCCTGGTGGGCGACGTGAAGAACGCCGGCCTGATAGAGGTGCCGATGGGCATAACGCTGAGGGAGATAATTTACGATATCGGCGGAGGCATTCCCGAAGGAAGGGAATTCAAGGCTGTGCAGACCGGCGGCCCCTCGGGAGGAGTGCTGCCGGCGGACAGGCTGGACCTTCCGGTGGATTTCGACACCCTGACCGAAGCCGGCTCCATGATGGGTTCCGGCGGCATGGTGGTAATGGATGACGAAACCTGCATGGTACAGGTGGCCAAGTACTTCGTGGATTTCCTGAAGGATGAGTCCTGCGGCAAGTGCACTCCGTGCCGGGAGGGCCTGGTGGCGCTGGGGACCATTCTGGACAGGATAATAGACGGCGCGGGCCGCGACGGAGACCTGGAGCTGCTGGAGGAGTACGGCAGAAGCATGACCGAGAGCAGCCTCTGCGCCCTGGGCCAGACCGCCGCCAACCCGGTCCTGAGCACCCTGGAGTATTTCCGTGACGAGTACGAGGAACACATCGGGCGGGGAAAATGCAGGGCGCTGCAGTGCAAGGCGCTCATCGAATACCGCATCGACCCGGAAAAATGCACCGGATGCACTCTGTGCGCTCAGAACTGCCCCTCGGACGCCATCACGGGAAGCCCGAAGGAACCGCATGTGATAGACCAGGACAAGTGCATACACTGCGGTGTCTGCAGGGAAGTATGCAACTTCAGCGCTGTGGAGGTGCGGTAATGGCTGACAAGAACATGATTGATATCAAAATAGACGGCAGGGAAGTATCCGTCCAGGAAGACACCAGCATTCTGAACGCGGCGGAGAAGGCGGGAATCCACATTCCCGCCCTGTGCAACAGCGACCTGGTCGACCCCTACGCCGCCTGCAGGCTCTGCGTGGTGGAGGTGGACGACGGCAGAAGGAGGAAGCTGGTCACCTCATGCAACTACCCGGTGAGGAAACCCATAAGCGTCGAGACTTCCTCCGAGAAGGTCCGGAGGAACAGGAAGACAATACTGGAGCTGATGCTGGCAAGGTGGCCCAATATCAAGGTCATCAAGGATATGGCGGATTTTGCCGGAGTATCCCGCCCCAGGTTCACCCATCCGCTGGCGGACCGGAATCCGAATGCCTGCATCCTCTGCGGCCTCTGCATGAGGGTGTGCGAGCAGGGTATCTGGGAGAACGTGATAAATTTCACCGACAGGGGACCCCAGCGGTCGGTCCGCATGCCCTACGACTCGCGTCAGCCGCACTGCATCGGCTGCGGGGCGTGCGCGGAGATATGTCCCACCGGCGCCATAACCATGGTGGACGACCCCAACCAGCCCTACGACGCGGAGATGGTGCGGCGAGCGGGGATGAGGGTCACCGAGGAGATGATAAAGTACGACAGCGAGCAGTGCGACATGCGCAGCGTGGGCACCGCCCACCTTGTGGAGATAATGGACGCCTACGACCTGCTCCCGGTGAAGAACTACAGGTTCGGGAGCCATGAGGAGACCGGGAAGATAAGCTCCGACGTCTTCAGGACCTACTACACCCGGGGAAAGCCCGACGGATGCTGGCTGGGATGCACCATGGCCTGCGCCAAGGCCATTGAGGGCTTTCAGCTGAAGACCGGCCCCTACAAGGGCGAGAAGGTCCTGGTGGACGGCCCGGAGTACGAGACGGTGGGCGGCTCGTCCAATATGGGCATATTCGACCCCGACTTCGTGGTGGAGTACAACTTCTACTGCGACACCTACGGCCTGGACACCATCTCCTTCTCCACCATGACCGCCTTCATAATGGAATGCTACGAGGCGGGAGTGCTGGACAGCGAGAAGACCGGCGGGCTGGAGTTACACTTCGGCGCCGCGGACGCCGCCATGGAGCTCCTTCACCAGATAGGACGGGGAGAGGGCTTCGGCCTCATCGCCGGCAAAGGCATCAGGTACATGAAGAAGTACTTCGAGGAGAATTACGGGGCGGACCCCGGCTTCCTTCAGGACATAGGCATGGAAGCCAAGGGAATGGAGTATTCCGAATACGTCACAAAGGAATCGCTGGCCCAGCAGGGCGGTTACGGCATAGCCCTGAAGGGGGCCCAGCACGACGAGGCCTGGCTGATATTCATGGACATGGTCAACAAGCAGATACCCACTTTCGAGGACAAGGCGGAGGCCCTTCACTACTTCCCCATGTGGAGGACCTGGTTCAGCCTATGCGGCCTGTGCAAGCTGCCCTGGAACGACGTCGAGCCGCCGGACAACGCCGAGACCGACGAGCCGGCGAAGGTGCCGGGCCACGTGCAGGGCTACTGCGAATTCTTCGAGGGAGTCACCGGCAAGCCCCAGACCATGGACAGCCTCATAAGGATGTCGGAGAAGGTCTACAACTTCCAGCGGGTGTTCAACCTGAAGATGGGCTTCGGGAAAAGGGAGCACGACGCGATACCCTACCGTTCCGCCGGACCTGTCACCGCGGAGGAGTACGAATCGAGGCGGGAGAGGTACGACACGCAGCTGAAGGAGGACGTGGGTATCGACCCCGAGGGAATGTCCACCGGGGAGAAGGTGGCCGCCCTTCGCGAGTACCGGACGGACCGGTACGAGCAGCTCCTCGACGCGGTCTACAGGCGCAGAGGATGGACGCAGGACGGAGTGCCCACGGCGGAGAAGCTGCTGGACCTGGGCATTGATTTCCCGGATGTCCTGGAGCTGGTAAGGAAGCACGGAGGTTGATAAGGGTAAACGGCGACCCCATGGAGTGGTCGCCGGAAATGACGGTAGCGGACGTTATCCGGGAGAAGAACTACCTGTTTCCCCTGCTTGTGGTGAGGATTGACGGGGAGCTGGTCCCCCGGGACCGGTACGGTTCCGCCACCGTGCCCGACGGGGCCGTGGTGGACGTGATACACCTGATGTCCGGGGGCTGATCAGCCGCGGCCGCAGTGCTCCACGTCGCCCCTCAGTATCTCCAGGGCGTGGTCCAGCACCGGCAGGACGAAACCGGCGCATTCCACCGAGGCCTTGAGGCTGCCCGGCAGGTTTATGACCAGGGTTCTGCCCCTGACGCCGCAGGCCGCCCGGGAAAGCCACGCCATGGGAGTTACCTCCGATGACCGCATCCTCATGAGTTCGGCGATGCCGGGAACCTTCCTGCCGCATATCCTCTCCGTGGCCTCGGGAGTAACGTCCCTGGGCGACAGCCCGGTCCCCCCGGCGGTGAACAGGACGTCGATGAACCCGTCGTCGCACCATTGCGACATTCTGGATGCCAGGGCGTCCATTTCGTCGGGCTCCACATGGTATCTGGCCGGCCGGAAGCCGGCGCCTGCCAGGAGTTCCATCACGGCGGGGCCGCTCCGGTCCGGGTACTTCCCCCGGCTGGCGGAGTCGCTGACGGTGAGGACCCCGGCGAGGTAGCCTTCGTCCCGAAGGGAGGTCACCGCGTCCCCCGGTCGCACCTCGCCCTCCTCCAGCACCTCGGCGAACACGCCCTCCTCCGGGAATATGTTCCCCTTTATCACGTTGTCCGCATGGCCGTCCGAATTGTCCTTGCCTATCTCCGTTATCCGCACTACTGCGGAATTCCCCATGCGCAGGCGGACCCCCGGGAGCATGGTGTACATCTCACCGCATTCCCCCACGTCGATGTTCTCCCCGCAGCAGCCGGGTGAAGTCTCTATGCCGGATGCCCTCATCTTCCCCATGGAAGCGTCGGAGAGGATGGACACCTGCCGCGGGCCCGGGCCCCCGTGAGCGTCCCCCTCTATGCCGTGTCCCCTGAGGAGCCTGACCGACTCCCGGGGGACTTTTCTGGTCTGTCTACTGTCACTGGCGTTAACCGATATCACTCTTGCCATCTGTACTCTCCCGATTTTCCGCCGGATTTGCTGATGAGCCTCACCCGGTCTATCTCCATTCCCCGGTCCAGGGATTTCGTCATGTCGTATATCACAAGCAGCGCCGTCATAACTCCGTTCAAAGCCTCCATCTCGAATCCGGTGGCCTCCACACCGGTGACCCTGCAGGTGGCGGTGACGGTATCGCCGGTCTTGCGCAGGTCCACTTCCACCCCCCCGATTCTCAGGGGATGGCAGAGGGGTATGATCTCCCACGTTCTCTTTACCGCGGATATGGCGCCCAGCCTGGCCGCGGCGAATACATCGCCCTTCGGCACGCTTCCCCGGTCAAGGGCGCGGGAGGCGTTCCCGCCCAGCTTTATCCTTCCTGAGGCCACCGCTTCCCGCCTGGTGGGCTCCTTGGCGGACACGTCCACCATCCTGGCGTTGCCGTCCCGGTCGAGATGGCTCAGCTCCTTCATCTCATCCTCCTACCTTCCACATCTTCGTCTGGAAGCACCCTCCGTGTGATACGGGTTTATCGAATACCGCCCTTCTGGCGGCCTCCGCTATCGTTTCCACTTCGGAACCGCTCCTGAGGAGTTCCCTGAGAGGGGTGCCTGCATCCACGGAAAGACAGGGGTACAGGGTGCCTTCCGCGGAGAGGCGCACCCTGCTGCATTTTCGGCACATGCCGTCCGACAGCGGCGCGATGATGCCGAATATTATTCCTGTGCCGCGTATCATGTATCGACCCGCGGTGCTCCCGCCGTTCTCCTGCCTTTCCACCGTTCCCAGAAAGCCGGCCCTCTCCAGTATTTCGTCCCTCGGCACCAGGACGTCCCCGACCATTCTCGAGGGCATGTGTTCGATGAACCTCACGGTCAGGCCCATCCGTTCGCCCCACCTCAGGAAGTCCGGTATCTCGTCATCGTTCCACCCGCGCATCACGACGCAGTTGACCTTGACCGGGGACATTCCGGCGCGTGCCGCCGCTGCAATGCCGGCCTCGACGCGGGCCAGTTCCATGTCCCTTCCGGCTATTCTCCGCAACCGGCCGTCCCTGAGGCTGTCCAGGCTGACGTTGACCCGCTGGATACCTGCTCCGGCCAGCTCCTCCGCCATGGCTTCCAGGAGGACCCCGTTTGTGGTGAGGACCAGCTCGGGAACTCCCAGGGAGGATATGCCTCGAATTATGTCCGTCACCCCCCCGCGCACCAGAGGTTCGCCGCCGGTGATCCTTACCTTGGTTATCCCCAGTGCCGAGGTGACGATATCCGTGAGGCGGACCGTCTCCTCCACGCTGAGCACCCGGTCCCGGGGTACCAGGGAGACTCCCTCGGAAGGCATGCAGTAGACGCACCTGAGATTGCACCTGTCGGTGACGGACAGCCGCAGATAGTCTATCTCCCGGTTCCTGGAATCCTTCATGCGAAGGAGAGTTCTCCCGCGGTTCCGGCCAGGAAATGGAATGGAAGGGTTTCCCCGGAAATGATGGATGTCCTGTCCTCTCCTGCCAGGGCCAGGGCGTTGACATTCACCGTGCTCATGAGGTCGCCCGAACCGGAGCTGTCCGGCTGGTGCAGCTTCCATTCATCTCCCTCCCGGTAGGCTATGACCCTCAGGTAGTTCAGCCTTCCGGGTTTCTTCGAGTAGTCTGACATCAGCCGGCCGTGGTACACCCTTTTCCTGAAACCTTTGAAACCGGACCTCTTCCTGAGCAGGGGAAGCACGTACTCCTCCATGGACACCAACACCGACACCGGGTTTCCGGGCAGACCGAAGACCGCCTGACCCCGGGGTCCCACCCCGAAAGTGAGGGGTCTTCCGGGTTTCTGGGCCACCGATCTGAACAGCAGTTCCACACCCAGGGACTCCAGCACGGAGGGCACGAAATCCCTGGTGCCTTTGGATACTCCACCGGCGGTGACGAGAACGTCGCAGCCGTCCAGGAGCTGGGAGAACGTCTCCCTGAGCGAACCCGGGTCATCCGCCGAATGAAGGGCGGCAAACGCGGGAAAGCCGTTCATCGAAAGCTGCGCTTCCATTAGGGGAAGGTTAGCGTTCCTCACCTTTCCCGGCGCGGGGAGCCAGTTGGGAGGGATGATTTCAGTCCCCGTGGTGACCAGAGCGACAGAGGGTCTGCGGTAGACGCTGAGAACGCACCTGCCGGCCATGCCGGCTATTCCCAGGTGCTGTCCGTAGAGCCTGGTGCCGTGTTCCAGCACCATCTCCCCTTCGGTGATGTCCTCGCCCTTCCAGCAGATGTTCGCCCCCTCGGGCGGAACCCGCTGAAGGTGCAGAATGGAGCCCTCCACTACCGAATCCTCCACCACGGCCACCCGGTCGGCGCCCTCGGGTACAGGCGCCCCGGTCATTATGGGGCAGGCGAAGCCGGGCTTCAGGATGTCCGGTCCCGGATGCCCGGCGGTAATCTCGTCCTGAAGCTGCCATGTCCCGCCTTCGCCGCTTATGGCGAAACCGTCCATGGCGGAGCGGTCGAAGGGGGGCATGTGAATGTCCGAATGGACGTCCTCCGCCAGAACGGCTCCGGCCGCAGCCGCGGCCGGCACCTTCAGGACCCGCGGTTCACCGGAGTTCTCCAGCACTGTTCTGATCGCTTCCTCTACTGAGATCATCGCGCCTCCAGCCGTTTAAGCATTTCGTTGAAGTCCTTCTCCGACCTCTCCCAGATATCCAGCAGCCTGCCTGCCAGAGGGGTGAGCCGGGTACCCCCTCCGCCGGAGCCTCCCCGGCCGCTGAAGAGGAGCTTCGCGCCCAGCCGTTCCTCCGCGTCCCGAAGCAGGACCCAGGCCCTCTTGTACTGAATGCCGGTGGCGCCTGCGGCCTGCAGGATGGACCCGGTGTCCCTGACCGCCTTGAGAAGGTCCATCCTTCCCTCGCCGAAGAGGGGCTTGCCCTGGATATTCAGCCAGTGCTTGCCGCCTATGGAGATGGAGGACATGTCCCCCACTCCCAGCAGTACGGGAACCAGCCCCGCCACCTTTTTCGCCTGCTCCGCGGAAAGGGGGCCTTCGGGGACCAGGTCCGCTTTTTCCTCCAGTCCCCGGGCGGAGGGCTTTCCCTCGCCCGGGGAAACGATATGGATGTGCAGGTCGGGACTGATGATGTTAAGGACCGAGTTGCTCTCGATGATGAGCACGTCGGTGTCGAAGACCTGCGTCTCCATGAATTCCTTCAGACTGTCCAGCGACGAGTACTTGAAGAAGAGGACTTTTTCCGCTCCTGAAGCCGTGTACCTGCAGGTGTCCGACCCGGGCGGCCCCGGGGACGAGGAGGGCAGGTCGGGGCCGTGACCGTCCCTGGAGAGCTTCAGACAGGCTGCCGTGAGGCCCGTCCCGGTCAGCCCCGCAGTCAGGTCCTGTCCCAGGAGCGTTTTTCCCAGCTTCCTGCGGTCGGAGGAGATAACTACAGTTCTTATTGCCTGCCCTCCCTCTATTCCGATTTGAGTTGGTTATGCCCGGGAAACATAACGATAGAGAAGGTTCCGGAAAACCCGCCGGACATACCGGCTCTTCCCGGTTGCTTCAGATGGTCAGTGGATAGCACACACTGCCGTAGCCGGTATTCAGGAAGGCCGCCAGCTCATCCCGCTCGGTCCTGCCCCTGCATATGAACTGGGCCGTTCCGTCCCCCTGGGAGCCCACTCCCTTGCCTCCCCAGGTGAGCTTTTCAGCCTCCGGGCTTGCCAGCATCTCATGCAGACCGGGAGCGCTGAGTTCCGAGGGGCAGGCCGGGGCCACCAGTTCGTCGAAGAGGTCCTGGGCCTCCGTCATCAGCTTCCCCAGGGTCCCGGCGTCGCCCCCCTCGATGGCCCGGCATGCCCGGCGGACTATCCTGTGGTTCTCTTCCCCCAGGGCTTTCCTGACCGAAGGATTCCCCCCCGCGAAAGCGGAGTTCAGCTCGTCCAGTATCCTGCGGGTGTTCTTCCTTCCCTTCAGGTCCACGATGAGGAAATGAAGCGGAACACCGGGAAGCAGCAGGCGTGTGGTCATTTCATCCCCGTCGAACGTAAGCAGGACGGGGTCTACGCCGTAGGCGCAGGCCTGGTCCATCCTTCCGCAGTGGGAACCGGTGAGAAGCTCTCCCCGGTAGGCCAGGTCCATCTCCTCCTCCACCGGCAGGCCGAGGGAGTGGACCCTGCTGAAAGCCCTGGCCGTAAGGACGCAGATGGCGGCGGAGGAAGAGAGCCCCTTCTTCAGCGGCAGGGTCCGGGCGGTGACGGTGAGCTTCAGCCCCAGACCAGGGTATCGCCGAAGGAGCTGTGACGCGGTTCCGGCGGCGTAGGAATCGAAGACCGCCGACCGGGCCACCCCCTCGAGCGTTTCGGGGTCCGAAGGGTACGAGACCAGAGGGCCCCGGGAACCGTCGGGAAGTATCTGAGAGATGTGAAAACCGCTCTCCGCCGGTTCGGCGGCGGCGCGGATGCCCTGGTCGGTACCGGCGACTATGCACATTCCCGTCTTCACGGAGGGGTCTGTCTTCCTGTATTCGCCGGCCCAGTCGGAATGCTCTCCGAAGAGGCAGAGCCTGCCGGGGACGAACAGCTCAATCCTCCCCGGCAATGCTGTCCCCTATCCTTTCCGCTTCCTTCCGCAGCCCGAATTTGTTCAGCGTTTCCACGGTGGGGCGCCCCGTTTTCCTGTCCCAGCCCCTCAGGGCGTAATACTCGTCCAGAACTTTTTCGAATCGCTTCCTGTCCATTCCCACCGGGCGACCGGTGAGTGGATTCGTATGCTGTTCGGTACGCTCGAAATACGGTATAACGCTCTCGTCATCGGCCCTGGACCTTCCGAAGTTCCTCACAAGCAGCGCCCGCTCCAGCTGTATGACCCTTTCGGAAGCATGGTCCATCTCATCGTCGGACCAGGTGATCCCGGTGAGGGCGCCGAACATGTGCCTTTCGAATGAGGGGCCTTCCATGTCGCCGGCCCCGGCGAAATTATCCGCGGTCTTTCTGGAGTATATCCGGGGGAAGACCTGGTCCCCCACCGTGAGGGAATCCTTCATGACCGACCTCCGGCCGTGCCAGAAGGCCGGGAAGGCCTTTCCTTCGTATCCGCTCTCCGGGTCCGCGCATCTCTCCGACCCGTACACCCTGGAGGATACCTCCATTATCCGCTTCCAGGAGAGGCCGTGCTCCGGGGAGCACACCCTGCTCCATCCCATGATGTTCTGGACGTAGCCGTGGGCGCTGGAGATGGGGTCCCGTGTATCCATCGCCCACTGCAGGGCGCTCACCGTCCAGTACGGGAAGAAGACGTAGTTTATCCTGTCCCCGTGGCCGTCCCAGTGACCCGCGTAGCCCCAGGCCGGGAAGAATTCCTCAAGCCTCTCCCCGCCCAAGCCCAGGGTACGGCAGCCCCTTACCGTCCCTTCGGACAGCGCGGACCGGAACTCCCCCTCCCGCCTTGATATTCCTCGAAGGAGGAACGACCAGAATTTCGGGCTGTCCAGATCGATCTCCATGCCATCCACGCGGCTCAGTTCCCCGTCGTCCCGCAGCGCCCGAAGCCAGGGAACCAGCCCCACCAGTATCTCCCAGTGGTTCAGTCCTTCGTCGTTGGCCATCCTGCCTATTTCGAAACCCGCCTCGAACCCAAGCTTCCAGTCGTAGGATGTTCCGGGAATGCCGGGGAACAGGCCGGCGATGCAGTCCACCTGTCCCGAGAGTGTCCGTCCCCCTCCCAGTACCGCCGGGACCGTTGTGTAGAACCTGGCGTCGTAGCACCTGACCGCGCATCCCTGAGTGCAGGCCTGGTAGCGCTGTCCGTACTTCCTCACCTTCTCCGGGTCCAGCTTCGGCACGTGTGGCCACCCGTGCGAGGCGTGGACCTCGTTCCGGATCAGGCGGCAGACATCGATGAACTCCCGCGGCCGGGCCACGCCTATGGGAAGGGTACCGCGCACGGCGACGGCCTTGAGGTTCTTCGAGCCCATTACGGCGCCGTAACCTCCCTGGCCGGAGGCGCTCTCCGTCTCGGTTGCGGCCACGGCGATGCGAACGAGGTTCTCTCCGGCGGGGCCTATGGCGAACACCCTCCAGTCCTTCCCCAGCTCTTCCATGATGGTCTTCTGGGTCCGGTATATGCCCATTCCCCACAGCCGGGAGGCGTCCTCGATGGAGCAGCTCCCGTTCTCGACCCTGAGGAAAACCGGTCCGGGGGCCCTGCCGGTCACTATGATGCCGTCGAAGCCGGCGTGCTTCAGCTGAGGCCCCCAGTGACCACCGAAGGAGGACCTGGAGTACCATTCCACCGGGTATCCCTGGGCCGATATTCCGCACACCGTGGTCCGGCCCGAACAGGGGGCCGCGGTCCCTGTGAGGGGGCCGGTGAGTATCATCAGGGGGCTGGCGGGGTCGAAGGCTCCCGTACCGGGGGGTATCTCGTCCCACGCTATCCTGGCGGCTAGGGCCCTTCCGCCGTACCAGTCCGGAAGGTAGTCCGAAGTGTCCTGTTTCTCCACGGTCCCCCTGCCCAGGTCGACCCGGAGCAGTTTCCCGGCGTAGCCCCCGTAGTTCATCACTCCAGCCCCACAGGAACGATGGCGCCGAAGGCGCAGGCATCCAGGCAGGCGGGGTTTCCGCAGCAGAGGTCGCATTTGAGGGGAGGTAATCCCGTGTCACGGGGGAAAATGGCCCCGAAGGAACAGGCTTCCACGCACAGACCGCACCCGGTGCACCTGTCCTCCAGAACCACCGCGGCTCCGGAGGAAATGTCCCTGGTGATAGCCTCCGCCGGGCATGCCCCGGCGCATTCCGGGTCGGCGCACTGCCGGCAGTAGATATGGGAATGGACTCCGGTGAAAAGCTCCAGCTCCACCCTGATGGCGGAGGCGGAGCTGTCCACCTTCCCCCCGTGCAGGAGGGAGCAGACGGTCTGGCAGTTCATGCATCCGGTGCACAGATCGGACCTGACGGTGAATGCGGTCATGTGGCCTTTCCAGAAGGATCCGGGGCACAATGACCGGAGGAACCGCCCCTGTCAAGCGGAGGCTGGGCCCAACGGCCTACCTGGCGACCACCATCCTGGCGGTAACCGCTTCTCCATCCGCTGTGAGCCGGGCGAAGTACATTCCCGGGGTCAGGACGGAGGTGTCCAGCGTTACGCTGTGCGTTCCCCCGGCCATCATTCCCTCGGCCGCCGTCATAACCCTTCTACCGGTGATGTCGTAGAGGGCCAGGCCTATGTCCCGTCCATCCGGCAGGCAGAAGGAGAGGACGGTGAAACCCGCAGCGGGATTGGGGGCTGCGGAAAGGGTGATGCCCGGCGGCGAGGATGGCTCTCCACCTCCTACACCTGTGCCGTTGTAGGAGCGCCAGGCGGCGGCGCCGTCGGTGCCGGCGAAAAGGTAGTCTTCCGTTTCGGTGAGACAGGCCACATCCGCGAATCCCAGGTCGCCGCCCACCTGCACCGGAGAGCCTGTCCAGTTCTCCCACAGCCACACTCCCTGGTCGGCGGTGGCTATCAGCAGGCCGTCGAAGAGGTCGGACTCGAGCAGGTCATTGGCTCCGCCGAAATCGTAGGAGACCCTGGTCCAGCTGCCGCCCCCGTCGGTGGACGCGTACAGACCGCTGGAAGAGGCTGCCGCGAGAATGTCGCCGTTGTCCGGACAGACCGCCAGCCCGTAAGGGGTCCCGGTGTAACCGGAGGGCACGGTGCTGCTCCATGCGCCGCCCCCGCTGGAGGTGTGGTGGAGAATGTAGCCGCCGCTCTGATACCCCAGGCAAAAGACCCTGTCAGGGTCGGAGGGGTCCACAGCCACGGCCCTTATGTAGCCGTAGTCGGACCCGCTGTACAGCTCGTGTCTCGTCCATGTTGTCCCGGCGTCGTGAGAGACGGATACCACTCCCTTGTAATCGGGGGACTCGTACCTGTATCCGCAGCTCCAAAGCGTGTGACCGTGCTGGTGAACCATATCGTAACCGTCGCCGTAATAGGAATCCATCATAGTCCAGACGGAACCTCCGTCCGTGCTCCTGTAGAGCTCCGCGTTGCCTCAACCGCCGCCTTCCAGGGCAAGGAGCGTATCCGGTCCCACAGATTCCAGGGCGCAGAAGTCACCGCAGGTAAGGGGCGTGGTCACTTGCTCCCAGGTGATGGAGGGTCCGTCCTCCCCCTTCCACAGTCCCATGTCCTGCATGTTCATGAAGACCCAGCCATTCACGTACTCCATAGCGAGGGCCCTTCCAAGCACAAGGCCGGAATTCTGAGGAGTCCAGGACTGGCCGCCGTCATCGCTGTGAAAGAAACCCGCGCTGCTGCCGGTGTAGGCGGTGGAGGTGCTGACCGCGTCGGGCACTATCCAGTTGATGCCGTCACCGGAGAGGCCAGCGGTGACGGTGGACCAGGTCTGTCCCGCGTCGGTGCTCCGGTATGTCCTGTTGAGACCGGCGCTCATGACCAGGTCGTGGTCTGCGTCGCTGAAACTGATGTCGTAGCTGTAGGTGAGACTTCCGGCATTCGACCAGGTAGAACCCCCGTCGGTGGACCTGAACACCACGGTAAGGTCCCCGGCCAGGATGATGTCCGGGTTCGAGGGATGGAAGGCCGTGCCGCTGAAATAGTAGTTCGCCGCCGCCGGTGTCACCTCGAGGAACGATGTCCCCCCGTCCTCGGACTTGAACAGGTAAGGGGAGTAGCCGCTCTGGTATTCGTAGCCGCCCACCAGTATATGGTCCGGGTTGGACCCGGACACCGCCACGCACCGTCCGTAGGATGTGTTTGGGCTGACGACCAGGGGGACGTCCGTCCAGCTGTCCCCGCAGTCGGTTGAACTGAAGAAGGACATGTTCCAGCTGGACCCGTCGTATTTGTAGCCTGCCGCGTAGACCGTGCCGCCCTCTGTGGGATGGGCCGCTCCGTTGTAGAAGATGGTGTTGGAGATGTACGTATCGCTCCAGGTGTACCCTCCGTCCGCCGATGTCCAGGTGCGGCTGGATCCCAGCACGACCAGACGGCCGTCCGCTGTCATCACCATATCGTAGGGATTGCAGTACTGGATCTCGGATATGGTCTCCCAGCTGCTGCCGCCGTCCTGGGAACGGACCACCTGTGAAGGGGAGGAGCCGGAAAGAGCGAATAGAACGCCCGGATCCTGACCGGACTGCAGAAGGGCCTTTACCTGGCCTCCCTCAGGACCCGTCGATTCCCAGGGACCGTAGGCCAGCAGCGCGGCCGCCAGCAGTACTGTGACATTCATGTCATTCCTTTCGTAATTGTTACCGTTTCAATATGGATTACAAATAACATGACGCTGATTTCAAGTAAACACTGGATCTCACTGCCTGTCCCACTGCGCGGAAGGAGTCATTGCTCCTTTCATATATTATGTTTCTCCACCTGACGAAATCGGAAAGGATTACTCTGTGCGGAGAAGGCTTTTGAATCCCATTGCATTCATCGGAATACCGGCACCGGCCGATGCCGGGACGGGAAACGGATGACCGGCCAGCAGGTCCTGGTGGCCTCAGTGCTGCTTGCGGTGGTT
>JAWOBF010000041.1:0-11323 GCA_046498225.1 Candidatus Aegiribacteria sp. | reverse complement strand
CCTTCAAAGTCATGTCCGCTGATCGCACAGTTCACTTCATACCCTCGGGCCGGATTGTCGCAGCCGTGGCGGCCGGGCCATCGGCATCCGCGCCGGTGAAAGGGTTGGATACAACAATAAGAAGGATTCAGCATGCAGACAACATGCCGAATCCCTTGCATGGTCACAACTTCTGCCCGAAAAATCCCCTATATATGAAATCAATGAATAAATGCACCTGTAAAGGTAAGAAAGGTTAGCCCGGTCTCCTCTCAAGGAGGATGCCCAGGAAGATGGGGACCGCGGTGAGTATCAATGTTCCCAGGATGATGTGGAGGGTTTCCCGGCCGGTCATGTCATCCAGAAGAAGGCCCAGCGCCACCAGGGCCCAGAAAACCCCTGACAGTGCAAGAAGGACACGGCCCACCACCCTGTGCCATCGCCTGACGCGTTTCGGGGCCCGTACCGGCGTCTGGGGACCGGTCCGCGCCATTGCTCCGGAGAGGGCACTGCCCTTTTTCAGGGACCGGGAGCCCAGGATGAAGAGGGCCGCCACCAGGGGGACGACAAGAAGAGCGGCTGCGGTCCCCGACAGGGCGAATGTGTTGTAGGCTCCATGGAAGAGCCACGCTATAAGGAAGCCGGTGGAGAGGCGGCGGACACGGACGGCCCTGGTCGGGGCGAACTTCGCCGCCCCTACGAAGTAGCCCATGAGGACGCCGGTGAAGGTGTGGGTGGGTATGGAGGTAACGGCCCGGAAAACTCCGATGATCCATCCCCGGTCCAGGACGTACAGCACGTTCTCCGCCATGGCGAAGCCTATGGCTACCGTCCCGGTGTACACGATGCCGTCGTTGCGCTGGTTGAAGTTCCGGTTCCTCCACACGAAGAGAAGCACCGTGAGGAGCTTCACCGCCTCCTCAACCGGGGCTACCAGAAGGAAGGACTGCAGGGCGGCGCCGGCCATACCGGTTCCGGAGAAAAGAGGAAGGTCCATGAAGATAAACTCGATGAGCACCGCCGGGACTGCCGAAAGACAGCCCAGGAAAAGCATCTTCAGCACCAGGCCCAGGGGTTCCGGTTCACTCCTGTCGTAGCGCAGGATGTATGCCAGGAAGGCCACGGGAGGCGTCACGGCCAGAAGCACCAGGAGCAGCTGCTGCATCGTTCCCCTTTCACCCGGCTGGACCGTGCCGAAGCTCCAATCTGGCAGCTGGAGCGTGCGGGGTCAATTCCGGCGGTCCGTTATATGAAATAGATTAATAAATGTACCTGTAAAGGTAAGAAAGGTTAGCCCGGTCTCCAGAGGTTCTTTCTGCACCACATTGCCAGGAAGCGGTCGATGACCCTGTAGCCTCCTTCAGCTGTCCTGACAATTATGTCATGACCGACCAGGTACTCTATCGCCCTTCCCGCGCTGGCGGGGGACTTGAATCCATATTTCGCCAGGTTGTCTCCCGAATAGGGCAACAGGAGGGGGTTTTCCAGGGCGGCTGCCCTGAGCAAGCGTCTGGACATTTCGGGAAGTGAGTCCCAGAGAGTGAGGTAGGTGGAATGTTCCCTTTCCAGGAGTATCTCCAGGGCGTCCGCGGTCCTTTCTTTCGAAACGGACTCTCCTTCCTCGCTCATGTCCCACAGGGTCGAACAGAGCATCTGTGTGTAGAAAGGGTGGCCGGATGTTGTCTGCAGAATTTCATCAATCACGCTCTCAGGGATATCTCTGCCGGTTGAATCGAATTTGTTCTTCAGAAAAGGTATCCAGCTGTGTCTTTTGATGGATTCAAGAGGATAATGCCCGGCGCTCCTGTAGAGAGGGCTGGCTGAGTCCAGGAACATCTCCCGTATCAGGTGGGTTCTGCTGCCGCAGAAGAACCAGGCGATATCGTTCCTTTCCTGCACCACGCTTCTCATGACCCGCTCGATGCTGCGGTTCCCTAGTATCCTTACCTGCTGGAACTCATCGAATATTACTACAAGTCTCCTGTCACTGTTGGAGTCGGCTATCTTCCACGAGGCCCTGAGTACGTTTTCCAGCTGTTCTCTGGACAGGGTCCGGGTGCTTCTGGCGAGGGTAATGGACGGCCTTCCGTCGTCACCGACGGTAACCGCCGGCGAAAGGCCTTCGAAGATGCTCTTCACCCTCTTGAGGATTCCCCCCGAGCCCTCCGCCCCGGCGAACTCCGACGCGCAGAGGTCGACGAAATCCGAAGCGTCGACGCACTTCCACACGTTTATCATCACAGTCATGGCGTTCGCTGTCTGGAGCTCTTCCGCCGCGACTCTCAGAAGCGAGGTCTTCCCGATGCGTCTCTCTCCGTGAATGAAGAGTTTCTCGCCGTTCATGCCGGCCCTGACAAGGTCTTCTATCTCGGCTCGCCGATTGCAGAAATCACCGTCTTTCACGATCCCGCCGTATGAGAAAGGATTGGGCATACCGGCTCCCTCTCTGTTACACAATTTGCGTTACGCATAAAGTGTAATGCATATTCTGTTTGCGGTCAACCGATATGGAAATTCAAATATCATCGTTGAATGAAGTATTCCCGGTAATTATCCTCGATCCGGGGACAAGATATTTCAAGAATGAACGTTCGAAAGGTCAAGCAGGAATCAGAGTACAGATTTATGAACCTTTTCTATTCCGTGAGTTTCGACACCGGAACAGCTTCACCCCTCGAAGGCAGTGATCCTCATTACCGCCTCCAGGAAGAGCTCCCTGGACCAGGTTTCCAGCGTCCGGGGGTCACGAACGAACCTGGACACTTCCTCCCTGGCTGAATCAACATCGAGTTTCTCCACAGCCTGTTCAAGCATTGTCCGCAGCTTCTGCAGCGTAAGGTCCTCATGATCCGCGTAGTCACCGGACTTCCTCATCCTGGCCTCCAGATGAGCCAGATGGAGTTTCGGATAGCGGGAAGAGAACCACACCAGATCGTACCAGTCCCTCCCCTTCACCCTGTTCCTCCACCGTCTGCATAGAACGGCGTGCAGCTTTCCCGCGAACATGTCGGGCATCCGGTATGTGCGGACAGGTACGGGGAAGGGTCTTAACATGTAACGGGTTTCCGTCCCGAAATTCCCCGGGGGGTCGATGTCGATCTCCATCTTTATTTTCAGCAGCTTACCGGGATGCACACCGCATGAGAACTCCTCTCCAGCATCTACCAGGATAAGCTGACGCACGACATCCGCTCTGATCATGGCTGAATCGATGGTGCCGACCCTTTCGCTGCCGGCATGCTGAACATCCACACTGAAACCGAAGCTTTCTATCTCTCTCTTCAGAGAACCGCAATACCTGTCCAGGCTGAAATCCGCATCATAAGCAAGCAGCGAGAAATCCAGATCCTCGGAGAACCGGTCAAGACCGTACAGCAGCCTGAGAGCCGTTCCTCCGTAGAAAGCTGCGTGTTCGTAGAACCTGCTCCGCCACAGCCCCAGCAGGGCCAGTCTCTGAAGAACATCCCTCAAAGCATTGATGCGATCCTCGGCCGTTACACATTCATAAGAATCCAGCATCTCGCGGACGGCTTCATGAACCATGACCGCTCCAGATCCTCTCCAGGTAAGTTACCAGATTCCTTATCTTTGCCGAATTGCAGGCATCGGATATCCTCAACATCATGTCACGGTCCAGTCCTTCGAGGGAGTTCCTGTTGATCCTGAGGTCCTCCTCGAGATAATCCGCAAAATCACCGATCCTGGTACCACTGAATCTCCTGTCCGTCCACAACTTGTCAACAAGCGCCTTCTCGGGAGTAGCTATCAGGAAAGGCACGGGGGACCGGTCATGAAGCGTGTAACCTGAATTGTAGCGGTGAGGGCTGAGCATCCTGTAATGGAACCTGCCAAGAGGCGTATCGAAATCCTTCGTTCTCTTCACGGTCACGGAGGTTATCGTATGTACTCTCTCAGGTATCATTCCGTAGAACTGCAGCGCATATTCCAGGCTCACATAGGATGGCCCGTACAGGAGGTTTGCGATGTATTCCTTCTGGATGTTCCCTCTCCTGTAAGCGTGGCCGAAGCAGTACAGCCCCTTGCCTATTCGAACGATCGTCCCATCGGAGAGAAGCCTGGTCACAGCGTCCCTGGGCTTGCTGTAGCCGGACAGAGCATTCATCAGTACCCGGTAATCGAACACCTCTCCGAGCACCTTCTCACGAAGCGCTGAAACGATATCTCCTGATGTCATTTTCTTACCAGTATGTCCACCAATCCTGGACATACTATACAAAGAATACGAAATGGGTCAATACTGTCCCCTGTTGCTTCCTCTGTCAGATGAAAAGCGTCTGGCTGCTCTCGTGGGACTCCGACAGGAACCCGGCAACACCGCAGTAGCCGATGTGAGCGTAGTCCACTATCTCCTCGCGGGTTATACCCATAAGGTCCATGGACATCTCGCATATGAATATCCTGACGCCCAGCTGCTCGGCCGTGGACAGAAGCTCAGGCAGGCTCACGGTCTTCTTCTTTTTCATGAGGGACTTCATCATGGCGGTGCCCGCCCCGGCCATGTTCATCTTTGACAGCTTCAGCTGGCCGAAACCGGTGGGAAGCATGAAACCGAACATCCTGGAAATGAAGTCCTTCTTTACCCTGGCCTTTTTTTCGAAGGGCGGCGGTCCCCCAGAAAGTGAAGAACATGGAGACCTCCGAGCCCATTGCGGCGGCGCCCGTGGCGATTATGAAAGCGGCTATCATCTTGTCCAGGGACCCGGAGAAGACTATCATGGAAAGCTTGTCCAGAGGAGCGGCCTTCTCCAGGGCTTCGATCCTGCCGGTCAGTTCCCGTATCGGCTCCTTAACATTGTCCATATCCTGTCATCTCATTTCATCATTGGGTGAGCGTCTTCTGCCGGAACATCCCGCGGTTCCGCTCAGATCCGGGAACGGCAACCGCTCCGGCTGAACAATACTGTCAACCCGGATTATTGTACAGAATGAGTTGCGGAAAATGTGTTTTCCAGAGAGAGTTCGCGCTTCCGCCGGGGCGGCCCCGCCTGCCGGCGTGGGAGCATGACACGGCCTCAAGGCATTTAATGGAATTCCTCGATACAGCTCGTGCCCCTGTTCCTTCGGCTTTGGCCTTCGGCGGTATAAGCGATTGCGGGTCAGATACCTGTCAAAATTGACACGAAATACTGAGTGAATTATCCTCAATCCGTGCAATTCAAAGTTGAGAAGGTCCGCCGTATATGCGGCCGCTGTCCCGTGACCGGGGAACAGCGCCTGCAGTGGGCTGCTGCCGCACCGGGGTCCGGCGGAGGAGATGAGGGAGGAGGAGCTACAATCCCCGCGACTGAAATAGCGCAACTGAAATGACATACCTGCTGAGGTTGGCACTGCTGTGTACGGTCGCGTCGGTCGGTGAACTTTCGGCCCGGACCATGGAGGTCTATCCGTTCACCGGAGAGACGGTCAGCGTCGGAGCGCCGATGATAATGGGCGAGGGCCGCGCCGGCCTGGAGCAGCTTGTGTCCTTTTTCATGGAGAGCAATCCGGAGGCGGACCAATCAAGGGTCCGCATGCTGGCTTCGCTCTATCTCGAGGAATGCGCCATCGAGGGAGTCAACTGGGATGTGGCCTTCGTTCAGATGTGCCTGGAGACGGGATTCCTGCGTTTCGGCGGTCTGGTCACGGAGGGAATGAACAATTTCTGCGGGCTGGGGGCCACCGGGCCGGACAGCAGGGGGCACACCTTCCCCGACGCCGGGACAGGCGTTCGGGCCCATGTTCAGCATCTGAAGGCGTACGGCTCCACAGAGCCTCTCGTTGGGGAGTGCGTGGATCCCAGGTTCCATTTCGTAGACCCCAGGGGAATGTCGCCTGACGTGGCGGGTCTTTCCGGCACCTGGGCGGCCGACGGACAGTACGGCAGGAAGCTCACGGACCTGCTCGAGGCACTCTACAGCCGAACCTCCCCGGCAGCTTCTGAATAGCGCCGATCGGCGCGGCCTGACTCCCTGTCAGTGGGTCGCGGCTTCGCGGGCCTGGAGGTCCTCCGGCGGGTTTACGGCGATGAACAGGAGTTCGGGCCTTCCCCGTTCTGAATTGTTCTGCCCGTTGCATTCATAATTTTAAGCGTATATTCCGAATACGGGTGCGGAACGTACCTATAGAGGAAAACGAGTTCGGGGAGGTCTTCCGGCATGATACACAGGGAATACGATCCAGAGAAGGACTTTGAATCCTGCGTTCGAGTATGGAGTCAGGTGGGCTGGATGCAGGAGAAGTCCTGGGAGAAGGCGATGGAAGTCTTTCTTCAGGGATGCCGTGTACTGGTTGGTGAGCAGAACGGCAGGGTAGAGGCCCTGGTCAACTCCACTCCCGGCTCGGTGAGATATCTTGACAGTGATGTTCCTCTGTGCGCAGTCTGCGGCGTGACCACCGGCTATTCCGCCAGGAGAAGAGGGCTTGCCGGGAGGCTCACGGCGGAGCTGATAGCCATGGACGCCGCTGAAGGCGCGAAGATGGCGGGTCTGGGCATTTTCGATCAGGGCTATTACGACAAGCTCGGTTTCGGTACCGGACCGTACGAGATATTCATCGGTTTCGACCCGGCAAACCTGGACCTGGGGATCGACCCTCCTCCTCCGGTACACCTCACCGCCGACGACTGGGAACTGGTCCACAGGTCGAGGCAGAGAAGGCTGCTGGTGCACGGCAACACCACACTTCGGCGCCCGGAGGTAACAAGGGGCGAGATGCTCTGGAGCACGGGAGGCTTCGGCCTCGGCTACATGGACAGGGAGGGGGAGCTTCTCTCCCATCATTTCTGGTGCGGCACGGCAAAGGGCGAGCACGGCCCCTACACCATACACTGGATGGCCTACAGGAATTACTTCCAGCTCCTGGAGCTGCTGGCTCTTATCAGGAACCTCGGCGACCAGGTGCATCTCGTTAAGATGGGTGAACCCCAGGCGGTCCAGCTTCAGGACTTCATCAGGACACCTTTCAGAAGCCAGAGGAAGACGAAGAGATCCAGCTACGAAGCCTTCAGCCGGGCCATGGCCTACTGGCAGGTGCGAATCTGCGACCTCCGGGCCTGCATGGCCAGGACCAGCCTTGATGGAGAACCCGTCGCCTTCAACCTGAGGCTGAGGGACCCGATAGAGAAATATCTGGATGAGGATGCTCCGTGGAGAGGAATAGCCGGTGACTACGTGGTAACACTCGGACCGGAATCATCAGCGGAGAAGGGGCACCACCGCTCGTTGCCCCTCATGGAAGCCTCAGTGGGAGCCTTCTCCAGGATGTGGATGGGGGTAAGACCCGCTTCCGGCCTGAGGGTCACCGACGACCTCTGTGCGCCGGAGTCTCTGATAGAGAGGCTGGACAGGCTGATCAGACTTCCGGTCCCGAGAATAGACTGGGAGTACTGAGAGAGATTCCTTCACTCACGGGACCGCAGCCCTTCAGAAGATGCTGAGAGACCCGGGACTGAGTTGAAGGTTTTACCGAGTATGACCTATACCAGATATCCTCTCACAATGGCGGTGTTGTCCGAAGACATGATTACCGGGACGTAAGAATACTCCGCCTGAGTTCAACCACCTCTTCTAGAAGCTGGACTTGATGGCCCCCCAGGTGGAACGGTCAAGAGCTACCTGAGAAACCTCGAGACGGGAGATGTAGTGGTTGCTGGCAGCATCCCTCCAGCTGTGGTAGAAACAGTCCAGGTCATAGGCGTATGCCAGGCCGTAGCTGGAAGCCATTTCGGCCGAGTAGGGCAGTACGCAGTAGCCGTAGTATACCATGTCCGGCATGGTGGGGGGATACTCGAAAAACCGTATCCAGCTGGACTGGTACATGGTTACGGCCATGCCCATCTCTCCCCCGAACATGGAGTACAGGGCAAGTCCGGAGGCCACCCAGTCGGAACCGATATTACAGTCGATGGTGTAGAAAAAGCCCGAGGAGCTTCCGGGAGTATACTTGGCCACGGCCCAGGAATAGTTCCCGGGGTCTTGGGTAGTACTGAGTTCCAACATTTTATCCTCGGACTGGTGATAGGCCATCCCCCGGCCATCAATGCCGGTAAGGGAAGCGTACTCGTCCCAGTATGTGTTAAATGCCTTGTAGTAGAGATCGATGGTTGTGAAGTCATTCACATGGATTTCATCGTCACCGCCGGGCACCAGTACACGCGCAAAACCAAAGGCGGATGGGTTATTGGGGTCCTTTTCCCAGCTAATGCCGGTCAAGCTGCCGGTGGTTCCGTTCATCCAGTAGATCATGTCATCACTGTTACTGACGTACCCGACAGTGTGACTGGTATACCAGTAATCCATGTAATCAAGCCCCAGGGCCTGACTGCCTGCGGGGATCGACCATCTGTCAAGTTCCACCACCGAATACTGGGCTGTGGCTGGATTCGGCGGCATTTCCTCACCGGGCCCATCATGAGAGTAGTTTCCGTCCTCCACTGCTGTCAGTGTCAGCAATAAACACAGTATCACTGTCATCTCGTTACCCCTTTTCTGGTTTTGTCCCGGTGCCTGCATCCCGCCTGCCGAGACTTCTTAGAGTCCCTCGCAATTGCTCAGAAATCCTGCTTCAGTGCATGCAACCCCGTCCGGTTCAATCAGAACTGAAATTCATTATACAGGTCCAGGGCATACCGGTCAAGCACGAGCCGAGAAAACCCTTCATCCAACTGCGCAGGGGGTCCATGCCAAGTTCTATCTCATCATCACCGGCCATGATCTCCCTGCCGCAGGCAAGCTCAATAATGCAGTTCGCGGCGGGAAGGAGCGTCGTCCTGTGGTACCAGAGCTTTTCAAGACTTCCTGCTCCATTTCCACCGCAAGGGCTGGAATGATCCCATTCAGGTATTGCAGTTTATCTCCGTGCGAGTACATGATCATATCCCTGAACCTGAATAATTCCGAAAGCATTGACTTGTACCTTCAACAATGACTCGCGCCTTCAAATCCATAGCATTTCGTTCTCGATCACACATAATTCGTACGAGTTATGTGATATTTCACACATAATACGGCTGACTTTTGTGTGAATGGATTTTTTCGCTTCATCGAAAGGGGATATCATGTACCGGAATTGCCCGCCTGTCCGTCGACGGTACATGCTCCCCCCGGGATCAGGCCATGTCGGGTGAGCAGGATATCCCAATCCCAGCGGGGGAAGCACGCGCTCCGGTGTAGGCTGGAAGCCGTAACCTGTCCGACCGTGCAGCAAAAATGTAAGCACTGTACCGAAGCTCAACGACCTCTTCTAGAAGCTGGACTTGATCCTGCCCCAAGTGGACCGGTCAAGAGCTACCTGGGAAACCTCGAGACGGGAGATGTAGTGGTTGCTGGCAGCATCCCTCCAGCTGTGGTAGAAACAGTCCAGGTCATAGGCGTATGCCAGGCCGTAGCTGGAAGCCATTTCGGCCGAGTAGGGCAGTACGCAGTAGCCGTAGTATACCTGGCCCGGGCTGCCCGGGTAGTCGAAGAACCGTATCCAGCTGGAATTGTACATGGTTACGGCAATGCCCGTCCCCCCCCCGATCATGGAGTACAGGGCAAGTCCGGAGGCCATCCAGTCGGAACCGAGATTACAGTCGATCTCGTATGTAAGGCCTGAGGCGGATCCGGGAGTATACATGGCCACGTACCAGGAATAGTCCCCGGGTGTATTGAAGGTATAGAGTTCGAATATCTTCTCCTCGGACTGGTGGTAGGCCATCCCTCTGCCCATCAAGTCGGTAAGGGAATTGTACTCGTCCCAGTATGTGTTCCATGCCTTGTAGAAGATACCGTCGTAGATGTAGTCATTCACATGGATATCGTCGTCACCGCCACGCACCAGTACACGCGCAAAACCAAAGGCGAATGAGTTATTGGGGTCCTTTTCCCAGGGATAACCGGTGGAGTCGCCGAAGTTTGCGCCCATCCAGTAGATCAGGTCATCATTGTTGCTGACGTACCCGACAGTGTGATTGGTATACCAGTAATCCATGTAATCAAGCCCCAGAGCCTGACTGCCTGCGGGGATCGACCATCTGTCAACCTCCACCACCGAATACTGGGCTGTGGCTGGATTCGGCGGCATTTCCTCACCGGGCCCATCATGAGAGTAGTTTCCGTCCTCCACGGCTGTCAGAGTCAGCATCAAACACAGTATCACCGTCATCTCGTTACCCCTTTTCTGGTTTTGTCCCGGTAGATGCATACCTGGTGCCGAGACCATTTGGAGTCCTGCGCAGTCGCTCAGAAATCCTGTTTAAGTGCATGCAACCCTGTCCGGTTCAATCAGAACTGAAGTTCATTATACAGCTTCAAGACATACCAGTCCAGCCTGAGCCGCGAAAGACCTCCAGCCAACTGCGCGGGGGGTCCTTACCAGGCTCCATCCCATCCACCGGTTGAATACGCTCTTGCATTCTGCGATAAGACATAGAAACGACAGAACCGGATAAACAACCAGGTCTGTTGAGAAAGGCTGAGAATAGAAGGAGCTGGAACAGTGTCAGTCGAGGGGTTGAAAGCCGGAAGAATTTTCGGGACTTTATCACTGATGTTCACCAGCATATTCTTCGAATGATTCTGCAGTGAACCGTTACGAACCGCCCTGGAATCCTTCTCAGTAAGGTACTGAAAGGTCTTTTCGGCTCATTCCACTTTCCCCTTCTAAGAACACCAACTACCCTGAGCAGTTCTCCTTTCGGGTCAAGAGTCCGCGGAGGGTCCGGTCCGCTGCGGTCGCGTTCGGTAACTACAGTGACAGTGCCGTCTTCGTTCATGTCTCTCTTTACCAGCCTGTGTACGACCGGTGTTGAAGAAAAGGTTGTTTCCATCATAGAGCAGCCCTCTGTCATTAAGCGGATTCTGAAGCACCTTGATCTCTGGGAAAACCCAAGACCGCCACCGCAGCCGCTGGAGATAATCTGTGAACCCAATGCGGATTACGTTCCATGGCAGGACAACGTTCCGGAAACAGAGGTTGGGTGAATGAGCTCCTGATCTCATGGGGCGGGTATATCTTCGTAGCATAGTTTTGCGTCAGTTCAGGGCTTCATCCCTGCTTGACCGGACGGTTCTGCCCCGGTATTCTGCGATCAAGCACCGAGATTGGTGGAAACCGGTGAAAATGCGGCCTTGAGGCTTGGTCAAGGAGCAATTCATGGAAGGTGTGAAATCAAGTTTCCTAGCGCGCCGGGAAAAGCTCGGCATATCTTACGGGGTGAGAGTCCCCGTCGGGTAAGGTTTGGCCACCCGCCCGTATCGAGTCTTGCGTCCATGGCGGAGTCATCGAGAGATGACGAACAAGATGGCCGAAGCGTAGACAGAGAATCCTGTAGGCCGTAGGGGAGTCCGTGCTCCCTGAAGTGCTG
>JAWOBF010000121.1:0-16751 GCA_046498225.1 Candidatus Aegiribacteria sp. | reverse complement strand
GAAGCCTGCGATATAGCCGGGGCATTGCTTCACGCGGAGCTGGTCCTGGGATATGAGAGGGACAGGACCGTCATATACGGCAGTTCCATGGGGGGAGCCGCCTCCATCAAAGTGGCGGGGCTCCTGGGCCACGGCATAGCGGGTGTCATAGCCCACGGCAGCTACGCGGATTTTTTTCGTTCCGCGGAAGGAAGGCTGGGAAAGACGGGTACTTTCCTTCTGAAACTTTTTCTTCCCGCCGGTGTTAGGAATGGGCTGGATAGCTTCAGGCCGGAAGATTACCCCGGTCCGTGGCAAAAAACAAGATTTGCTTATATTACAGGTGAACAGGACAGGATATGTCCCCCCGAGGCTTCCGAAGAACTTGCCGGAAAGACAGGCGGAATGGTGATTAAGCTCAGGGGAGAAGGACATCCGGTGTGGAAACGTTCCCGGAGCGGGGAACCCCGGATAACAGCTGCTCTGGAGCGGGCGCTGGAATATATAGATGGCGACGGTCCTTCAGACCGGCTCATTGACGGCACAGTAAAACTATTTGATCGTTCCGCTTCTAAAGAATGTTACAACAGGAAGAGATAAATGACTGATTTCAACCAGGCCACCGAGATGGTTATGGCTCTGTCAGCCCTGATAAGGGAACTTCAGGAGGAGCTGGAGTCCGGCTCGGAATTTCCCGGGGGCGAGCCTGACGCCAACAGCTATCAGCTATTCATATCTCAGCTGATACTCCTTCAGAGAGAGGTCGAGGATTTCATAGAGAACGCGGTGACCATGGAGCTGTCCATTCAGGACCTTCCTGTACAGATCCTCGACTTTTCCTCGGAATGGGAAAGGTTCAAGTAGTCTCCATATTCAGAGGTATCTTCTCCTGGCCCAGGCGATAAGAACAGCCGCCAGGATCATGAGAAGGAACGTGAGCATGATGCCGGAGATCAGCCTTTCCCTGTCGCCCATCATGAAAGAGCCCTCCTCCAGCGCCGGTATGGCGGACCAGGTGTAGTTCCCGTCCGTTACCAGAACCACCGCCAGTCCGTCCCTGCGGCTCTGGTTTTCGTTCCTGTCGGTCCAGGACCAGCGGGATTGTCCGAATTCCACCCTGAAGGAACCATTCTGCTGAACGAAAGCCGTTCTGGGACCCGGGTCCACCGAAAGCTGCTGTCTGTTCATGAGGATCGCGTGGAGGGTATCCGTGTTCGCCAGCCTCAGGGGAACGCTGGAAGAGGCGTGGTTAGCCCAGTACTCCGCCCCTTCCGTCCCGCTGCTGTTCCCGCATAGCTCCAGCAGGAAATCCTCCGGTGTAGCTGGTGCAAGAAGAAGTGAACATACAAGCAGAAGGTACATATTAACCACTCCTTACGATCTTCCTTATCTCGGCGAACAGGGTCCTGCTGTCAACCGGCAGCTGCAGATGTCTTACCCTGGCGGTAATGGAAGGTATGCCGCTGGAAAGGCCCGAAGCCACAAGTACAGGCTGAGCGGGTATCCTGGCTGAAAGGGCGGTGGCGTAATGGATATTGCTCTGGTCCAGCCGGCAGATTACCGCTCCGGCAGATGCCTGTTCCATGGCCATGTCCCTGGCGGATTCCACGAAATGGAATTTCTTTGATCCTATTCCCGATATGGCATCCCTGCAGAGTTCCGAGAAGGCTTTGAGAGGGGAATAGATGATGGCGTCAACCTCACGATAATGCTTTTTCGCTGCCGGAAGGCCCACCTGAAGAACGTCCTTGTCCGGTGATCCGGCAAGCCATCCGCCGAATCCCCTGAAGAGAACGCCGAGTTTCTTCAGAATGGCCGATCTCTCGGCTATTCCCATGCCCTGGAGCCTGAACTGTATGACGTGGTACTGGCCGGGCAGGAACGAGAAACCGCCGGTCTCCGGAGTGTGGTCCAGCCATCCGGTCTCCAGACCCGCCCATCTGTCCGGGCACATGGGTGTCAGCATGTGAAGCAGGCTGGAAAGCAGGTCCGTGGTGGCCCTTCTGGAGAACCACACAGGGGCCCCCTCCTCCGAAGTGGTGCCTGATATATCGAATTCCCACCCTTCTCTTCTGCAGGCGGTGGACAGGAACTCCGCCAGTGATCTGGGCTCCGTTGACGTGGTGAGGGTTCCCGGCCCCAGGGTGGTGGAATCGGATATACCCGCCCGATTGGAGTCAAGGACTGTATGATGGATGTTCTCTCCGGTCCTGTGTCGTTTCATTCTGCTGAAGCATTTCATCCCCTTCCACCCGAACTCCACCGGTTCGGGAATGAAGATACCCGCGAGTGCGGCCCTGTACTGGGCGAGCAGGGCGGGAGAGCCTATCCTGTTCAGTATTCTGGCCGCGTTCTGCCCGCATATCTGCTCCAGTCCGGCCCCTGTCGCCTCCTGGAACCAGCCGTTCCACTCCTCTATCTTCCCGTCCGGAGAGTATTCGGCCTCACCTCCGGGGAAGAGCTGTCTCTCCGCGGAAACGGATGAACCGCCGGCGGGAAGCCGGGTCCAGGTTACCAGGAAACCGGTTCCGGCGGGAAATATCTCCTCTATGTAGCCCTGGTGGTTCTCCAGCCTGGCGCTTCTTCTGCCGGAGCTGGAAAGGTGCGGTACGGGACAGTCTATGCACTGCCTGGAATTCCCGTAGAACTGGTAGCAGTTGGAGATACCCAGCGATCTGCCCTGCCAGAGCACCCTGGTGTCCTTCATGAAGACCGCCTGAAGCTGCGAGAAGTCCGGAGCCTCCTGAGCGTCCATGCGAAGTTTCTCCAGTTCGAACCTCTTCAGCTTTCTGCCGAAGGAGTCCACCACCTTGTACGGTACCTCCCTGGTATCGTTCCAGGCGGCGAGCAGGATGTATCCGTCGTTCAGGACCGTGATATGGGTATCATCAAAACACTCCTCGAAAGGACGGTCCGATACAAGCAGCTCCATGGTCTCCCGGTCGGTGGAACTGGTGGCTATGGGTCTGGCCGACTCTTCAGGGCCGAAGATGGAAACAACGGTGGCGGAGAAACCGGCCGCCGCCGTTTCCAGGGCTTTCTTCAGGGACTGCCGGTCCGGCTCGCCCGCCAGGATTAGGTCCAGTTCAAAGAGGAGGTTCTGTATCCGGTGCTCGCCATGGGCGGCACGGAACTGATCGTACTTCATGGATACCGCCGGCATAAGCGCGTCCACCCTGCTCTGAAGAGTGTCGGCGTCTCCTCGCCAGGGGGTCACCAGGACCAGATGTCCCGAGGGATATACCAGGCACTGCCCTCTGCACTGGAATGGCGAGGTCTCCTCTTCCAGATCGACCCAGATGGGAAAGTGGAGGTTGTCCGGGTCGAAGATGCTGCTGGTCTCGAAATGCTCCGAATCTATCTCCACGTTTATGGAGCATATGGGTATGTAGCCCGTGGTCGACCGGCTCAGAAGAACTCCCGCCTCCAGCTTGAGCTGGTCCACCAGGAAAGCCAGCAAATCTTCGGGAACCTGAAGCTCCATTCCGGCAAGCCTTTCAAGGGCCTTCACCGGGAAGGCAAGGTCCTCCGGCCGGTTCAGGAAAGTGAAATCCAGTCCGCCCGTATCATTGGGCATACGGGCGAAGACCAGCCTTCGGGCCCTGCCCGACTTGTCTATCAGTGTTACATGCCCGCTCTCCCGGCCGGGAGTGTCCGGAAGGGAGGAGATGAGTTCGCTCTGGGAGAGTTCCCACGGTGTATATCCCATCAGGCATACGAATCCCGGAGATACCACCGGAAGACGGTCCTCAGGGTACAGTCGTATCATGGGCAGGGCGGGGTTGGCCATTCCGTATTCATCGGTGTCAATGTAGTAAACAAGTATTGAGGAGGGGGAATCCATCCTGGCCGCAGCGGGAATCTGTCTCGAACCCGGTATGAAAAGCGTCATTCCGAATGAGGCGTTGAGTGGCCAGGAGCTGAAGAACTCCTCCGGTCTCTGCCCGGCCAGGTCGGGCGGAGGTTCCTGCTCACCGTCCGAAGATGATGCGGTGACGCTTTCTATGGTATCGCCCGACAGCGTGATACGCAGTAGCATTTCGGTAAGGCCGGAACTGTCCATACTGTTTTCCAAGCTTCAGCTGTCCCCTCCCGAATTAAGAACGTTGACGGACTATACCTTGAAGGCGGTCTCCTGTTCAAGGCCCGCCTCTTTCAGGGCTTCCTGCCTCCTGATCTTTCTCGTGGTGGTCTTGGGAAACTCCGTTGACCGGATTATGAACCGACTTATCCTTCTGTAATGAGGCTGGGAGGAGTTCACCCTGGATATCTCCTCCCTTACCTTACCGCGCAGGGACTCGGGCGATATCCTCTCTCCGTCGGATTCCTCCCCGGATATGAACAGGTCCATGTCCGGCACCACTATTACCCATACCTCCTCGCCCTTCTGCCTGGAAGCCCTTCCGAAGACCATGGTTTCCATAAGGTATTTCGACCGGTTCAGTACCTGCTCCAGCTCCTCCGGGTAGATGTTCTTTCCGTTCTTGGCTATTATGATGTTCTTCTTGCGCCCGGTTATGAACAGAAATCCGTCCTCGTCCAGGTAACCATAGTCCCCTGTCCGGAACCAGCCGTCATCCGTGAACACTTTCTGCGTATCCTCGGGATTGTCGTGGTATCCGATCATGACGTTGGGGCCCTTCGCGAGTATCTCGCCCACTCCGGTCTCGTCCGGGTCGTCGATGCGCACCTCGACCTGGGGAAGGGGGGGACCCACCGAACCCGCCCGGTTCGCCGTATCCCTGTTGACTGCCAGTATGGGCGAACACTCGGTCAGGCCGTACCCCTGAAGGAAGGTGAAACCCAGTTTCTCGAAACCCACTACCACTTCCGGGTCCACGCCGGCCCCTCCCGAGACAAGGAACCTCATGCATCCTCCCAGCCGGTCGTGGATCGCCGAGAACAGCTTCTTCCGCGCTCCGGATAATCCCACCGCCTCCCCGGCGGCGGCCATGACAAGGCCGGCCTTGAACTTCAGCTTTCCCCCCTTCATGGATTCTATCCCGGACATGATGCGCCTGTGTATGGATTCCCACAGCAGTGGGACGCCCAGCATGATAGTGGTCCTGTATTCGCTCATGTCGTCGGTGATGCTCTTGAGTCCGGCGCAGAAGATGATGGAGCAGCCGTGGGAGAGGGGGCAGAGGAAGCCGCACACGCATTCATACATGTGATGCATGGGAAGGATGGAGAGGAAAACCTCCGAATGGCTCAGGTTCACCGCCTGAAGCATCTGCCGGAGGTCGGACAGCAGATTCCTCTGGGATAGCACCACGCCCTTCGCCTGTCCCATGGTGCCCGATGTATAGGAGATGAGTACGGGAGCGTCGGCATCGAACTCCTCCGGCAGGGACGGGTTCTTCTTCCTGCCCCGTCCGGCCAGTTCTTCCAGCGTTTCGTGCTTTCTTCCCTCCGCGTGGTTCATCGTGACGAGATGAATGGATTTCTTCCGTTCTCTCAGGCTGTCGCGGAATTCCTCGCCATGACTCTCGTCATGGAAGAGAATATTGGCTCTGGTGAAATGCAGGATGGCGTGTATCTCGTTAACGGGAAGAGCCTTGTCGATGGGAACCACCACTCCGCCCGACCTGATGGCCGCCAGGAAGGCCGCGGCCCAGTGGATGCTGTTCGAGCCTACCACACCGACTACCGGATTGTCGCAGGTGAGAATTATTCCTCGGGCAAGGTCGTCCACCAGGGCCTTCAGACCCCGGAAGGTAATGCTCCTGCCCTCTTTTCCGGATTCGGTCATGCACGGACTGTCACCGTATATACCGGCGGAACTGTCGACCATTGCGGGGATGCTGGAGTATTCGGGAACTTCGTTCAGGGGGCCTCCGGGGTAGGGATTCATAGTATCACAGCCTTCCGTTCTTTCTCATGGTCGAACTGCCTTCGTAGCGTCGCCCGACACCGACTACACACAATAATAAGGATGCGCGCCTGCAGGAACAAACCGTAACGGCAGACCGGCATATCCGTCTACTCCACTGGATATGCTTTTCGGGTGGGATGCCGTCTGCCGCGTTCGCTTTCCGCACCGGGAACTTTCTTCAGGTCTCAGTTGTTCATATATTGTTGCACGTAGCGTCGAATGTCTGTCGTAATTGGTGCGGGATCATCGAATTACATACCTCCCTTGACATACGTATTTCTTGTTCACATATACGGGTTCCACTTGGGACAGAGCTTACAGAAGCGGTTGATTCCGGTGAAGTAAAAAGAGTTCTCGGAGTTGACAACAGAATAGTTTTGTCCTAGGTTATACATTCGCGCTGAAAGGCGCCAGATATTTGAAATATGTGAGAAGACGTGAATCGCAAAGCATGGCCCGTGTTGGTTCCTTGGCCCGATCCACAGCGGTCGGGACATGGCCCCGGAAGGGGCAGGATCTGTTTGCTATGGCAGATCCGGACCGAAACAAGAGCATAGCGACTATACAGGCAAATAACCCTATATAAATATATATGGAGAGTTTGATCCTGGCTCAGGACGAACGCTGGCGGCGTGGATAAGGCATGCAAGTCGAACGCGAACGGAACAACTAATTCGTTAGGAGTTCCTAGTAGAGTGGCGAACGGGTGAGTAACACGTGGATAACATACCTCTCAGTGGGGAATAACATCGGGAAACTGATGCTAATACCGCAGATGTCCTTTCATCTTATGGTGATTTGACTGAAGGTGGGGCTCCTTCGGGACCTACCGCTGGGAGATTGGTCCGCGTCCCATTAGCTTGTTGGTAGGGTAACGGCCTACCAAGGCTGCGATGGGTAGCCGGCCTGAGAGGGTGTCCGGCCACACTGGGATTGAGATACGGCCCAGACTCCTTCGGGAGGCAGCAGTCGAGAATCTTCCACAATGTACGAAAGTATGATGGAGCGACGCCGCGTGTGTGATGAAGGCTTTATGAGTTGTAAAACACTGTCAGGGGGGAAGAACAACCTCGTCAATAATAAGGGCGAGGTCTGACGTACCCCCAGAGGAAGCTCCGGCTAACTCCGTGCCAGCAGCCGCGGTAATACGGAGGGAGCAAGCGTTGTCCGGAATCATTGGGCGTAAAGGGCACGTAGGCGGTTCAGTAAGTCGAATGTGAAATCTCACGGCTTAACCGTGAAACTGCGTTCGAAACTACTGAACTTGAGTACTGGAGAGGTATGCGGAATTCCTGGTGTAGCGGTGGAATGCGTGGATATCAGGAAGAACACCAGTGGCGAAGGCGGCATACTGGCCAAGTACTGACGCTCAGGTGCGAAAGCGTGGGGAGCAAACGGGATTAGATACCCCGGTAGTCCACGCTGTAAACGATGGGTACTAGGTTTTGGAGGTCTCAACCCCTTCAGAGCCGCAGCAAACGCATTAAGTACCCCGCCTGGGGAGTACGGTCGCAAGGCTGAAACTCAAAGGAATTGACGGGGGCCCGCACAAGCGGTGGAGCATGTGCTTTAATTCGATGCAACGCGAAGAACCTTACCAGGGTATGACATGTGAGCTTCGACCTTCGGGAAGAGGTTAATCCTGTGAAAGCAGGACGAATCACACAGGTGTTGCATGGCTGTCGTCAGCTCGTGTCGTGAGATGTTGGGTTAAGTCCCGCAACGAGCGCAACCCTTGCTGCTAGTTACCATCGGGTAATGCCGGGGACTCTAGCAGGACTGCCGGTGATAAACCGGAGGAAGGTGGGGATGATGTCAAGTCATTATGACCCTTTACACCCTGGGCTAACCACGTGCTACAATGGTCGGTACAAAGGGGAGCAATACCGCGAGGTGGAGCAAATCCCAAAAAGCCGGCCTCAGTACGGATTGCAGTCTGCAACTCGACTGCATGAAGCTGGAATCGCTAGTAATCGTGGATCAGCATGCCACGGTGAATACGTTCCCGGGCCTTGTACACACCGCCCGTCAAGCCATGGAAGTTGGTAGCACTCGAAGTCGTCGACCCAACCTCGTGAGGGAGACGCCGAAAGTGAGACTGGCAACTGGGGCTAAGTCGTAACAAGGTAGCCGTACCGGAAGGTGTGGCTGGATCACCTCCTTTCTAAGGTGTAGGGCGAAAGGGTAACATCTTTCGCCAGACCCAGGTTGAGCGCTGGCCATGTCAGCGATTCCGTCTTCTCCTTCTGCAGGTTTAATCTGGAGAGGTCGTGCATGCATGGGCCTGTAGCTCAGTTGGTCAGAGCGCACGCCTGATAAGCGTGAGGTCACTAGTTCAACTCTAGTCAGGCCCACCACGCTTTCATCTCCAGGGTATCTACCGGGGGTGTAGCTCAGTTGGGAGAGCACCGGCTTTGCAAGCCGGGGGTCGCCGGTTCGAGCCCGGCCATCTCCACCAGACAGCCTGATAAAAATTTCGATGCGAGGTTATCGCGCAGTTCTTTGACATCTATGCAGGGCAAACGAGATCATAATCCGTTTCTGTAACCTTAGTATTGTGTAGAAGCTACTAAGGGCACACGGTGGATGCCTTGGCACAGGCAGGCGATGAAGGACGTAGTAAGTTGCGATAAGCTTCGGTGAGGTACAAACAACCCTTGACCCGAAGATCTCCGAATGGGGAAACCCACTCAGGTTAATCCCTGAGTATCCCTTTACTGAACACATAGGTTTAGGGAGGCAAACCCGGGGAACTGAAACATCTAAGTACCCGGAGGAAAAGAAAGAGAATTCGATTCCCCCAGTAGTGGCGAGCGAAAAGGGAACAGTCCAAACCGAGCGGCGTGTAAGCAGCGCGTGCGTTGCGCCGTCGGTGTAGCGGGAAGTATTCGGAGGAGCGCGTATCTCCTCGGATCGAAAGGCCAGTTAGCAGAAGGTTCTGGAAAGTTCTCCCACAGAGGGTGAAAGGCCCGTACGCGAAAACTGACTCTGGATCTGGAATACTCTCCCAAGTAGTGCCGGACACGTGAAATCTGGTATGAATCTGGGCGGACCACTGCCTAAGACTAAAGACTCGCCTGTGACCGATAGTGAACTAGTACCGTGAGGGAAAGGTGAAAAGTACCGCTGGCGCGGAGTGAAATAGTACCTGAAACCGTGTGCTTACAAGCAGTCGGAGCCCCCTTGAGGGGTGACGGCGTGCCTTTCGCATAATGAGCCGGGGAGTTACTCGTATGTAGCAAGGTTAAGGCCTGATGGGCCGGAGCCGAAGGGAAACCAAGTCTTAATAGGGCGTATAGTTGCATGCGGTAGACCCGAAGCCAGGTGATCTACCCATGGTCAGGTTGAAGCTTGGGTAAAACCAAGTGGAGGACCGAACCCACTAATGATGAAAAATTAGGGGATGAACTGTGGGTAGGGGTGAAAGGCCAAACAAACCTGGAAATAGCTGGTTCTCTTCGAAATAGCTTTAGGGCTAGCGTTGCGCTAAAGTGTGACGGAGGTAGAGCACTGGATGGGTGAGGGGGCCAACAAACCTACCGACCCCAACCAAACTCCGAATGCCGTACACATGTTCCGCAGCAGTCAGGCCGCGAGGGATAAGCTCCGTGGCCGAAAGGGAAACAACCCAGACCACCAGCTAAGGCCCCTAAGAGTATGCTGAGTGCATTAAAGGAAGTGAGAGCGCTCAGACAACTGGGATGTTGGCTTAGAAGCAGCCATTCATTTAAAGAGTGCGTAATAGCTCACCAGTCAAGCTTTCATGCGCCGATAATAATCGGGGCTAAGCATACCGCCGAAGCTGTGGAAGTCGACCTTTGGTCGGCTTGGTAGAAGAGCGTTCCATTCGCATCGAAGGTGTTCCGTGAGGAATGCTGGAGCGTATGGAAGTGATCATCCCGGCATCAGTAGCGACAATGAGGGTGAGAAACCTTCACACCGATAGCCTAAGGGTTCCTGGGCAAGGCTGATCCGCCCAGGGTTAGTCGGATCCTAAGCCGAGGCCGAAAGGCGTAGGCGATGGCAAGCAGGTTAACATTCCTGCACCGCCGGACAGGTGTCTGAGCGATGGAGTGACGCAGAAGGTAGGGTCATCCGGGTGATGGAAATCCCGGTTCAAGCTCGTAGGGAGGAGAGACAGGCAAATCCGTCTCTTCGTTAATCCTGAGGAGTGATGACGAGAGCCACAGGCTCACAAAGTGACCGGTTCCATGCTGCCGAGAAAAACTTCTAAGCGAATCTGTCAGGCGTCCGTACCTCAAACCGACACAGGTAGGCAAGGAGAGAATCCTGAGGTGTTCGAGATAACTATGGTTAAGGAACTAGGCAAAATTATCCCGTAACTTCGGAATAAGGGATGCCAGATCTGGTGAAGGACTTCGCGTCCGGAGCTGGATCAGGCCGCAGTGAAATGGCCTGGGCGACTGTTTACTAAAAACACAGGTCTCTGCTAAGTCGCAAGACGACGTATAGGGACTGACACCTGCCCGGTGCTGGAGCGTTAAGGGGACGAGTTAGCCTCCATAATGTTGGCGAAGCTCTGAACTGAAGCCCCAGTAAACGGCGGCCGTAACTATAACGGTCCTAAGGTAGCGAAATTCCTCGTCGGGTAAGTTC
This sequence comes from Candidatus Aegiribacteria sp., assembly GCA_046498225.1. Classification (GTDB taxonomy): domain Bacteria; phylum Fermentibacterota; class Fermentibacteria; order Fermentibacterales; family JCC-6; genus Aegiribacteria. Next base: position 6,280 of record JAWOBF010000121.1, on the reverse strand, counting down.
CGACCCGCACGAATGGTGTAACGACTTGGGCACTGTCTCAACCATAGACTCGGCGAAGTTGCAGTAGCGGTGAAGATACCGTTTACCCGTGGAAGGACAGAAAGACCCCGTGCACCTTTACTGCAGCTTGACATTGGCTTTCGGCGTATGATGTGCAGGATAGGCGGGAGACTTTGAAACCATGGCGCCAGTTGTGGTGGAGTCAACCTTGAAATACCGCCCTTTGTATGGTGGAATTCTAACGGAGAACCGTTATCCGGTTCCCGGACAGTGTCAGGTGGGTAGTTTGACTGGGGTGGTCGCCTCCTAAAGAGTAACGGAGGCGCACAAAGGTTCCCTCAGCGCGGTCGGCAATCGCGCGATGAGTGTAAAGGCATAAGGGAGCTTGACTGCGAGACAGACAAGTCGAGCAGGTACGAAAGTAGGTCTTAGTGATCCTGCGGTCCCGAGTGGAAGGGCCGTGGCTCACCGGATAAAAGGTACGCCGGGGATAACAGGCTTATCGCCACCGAGAGTTCATATCGACGTGGCGGATTGGCACCTCGATGTCGGCTCAGCGCATCCTGGGGCTGGACCAGGTCCCAAGGGTTGGGCTGTTCGCCCATTAAAGCGCTACGCGAGCTGGGTTTAGAACGTCGCGAGACAGTTCGGTCCCTATCCTCCACGGGCGTAGGAAGTTTGAGGGGTTCTGCTCTTAGTACGAGAGGACCGGAGTGGACGCACCTCTAGTGTACCGGTTGTCCCGCCAGGGGCATCGCCGGGTAGCTATGTGCGGACTAGGATAAACGCTGAAAGCATCTAAGTGTGAAACCGACCCCGAGATTAGACTTCACGATCCTTTATGGATCCTAAAGGCCACTCAGAGACTATGAGTTTGATAGGCTGCAGGTGTAAGCACAGTAATGTGTTCAGCCGAGCAGTACTAATCGGCCGTGAGGCTTCTACACTACTCTTTACTAGGGTTACAACGGGTTTGCTCAATTGTCCTGCATAGATTTGAAAGAACTGGAAAATGCCGGTGGTCATGGCGGAGGGGCCACACCCGTTCTCATTCCGAACACGGTAGTTAAGCCCTCCAGCGCCGATGGTACTAGTTGGTTCGCCTTCTGGGAGAGTAGGACACTGCCGGCTTTAATTCTCAAAGAGAAGACCCCTGGGTCCCCCCCAACCCTCCCGGGGGTTTTCTCGTATCTTCAGCTCTGCAGATGCGTCCCTGGAAGTCACTTACTCTTTTCCTGCACGAATCCTCCGAACGCAAGGATATCTTTTCCGGCGGTATCCTCGTGCCCCAGACCTTCGGGGGCATGCCAACTGGAACCCCCACGTTCATGCGCTGATTACCGATGCCTGCTTGGACAGGGAGGGCAACCAGCATCATAAATCTGAGTTCAGTGATGGTGATCTTAAAGTTATTGAAGAACTCTTTGCAACCTCAGTATTCAGGATGCTTCTCGAAGAGAACATGATCTCGGAGGAACTTGTGGAGAAAATGAGTTCCTAAAAGCACAGCGGCTTTAGCGTCTATTGTGCTGAACCAATAGAAGCGTACGATGACAACGGCCGGAGGACACTCAGTGAATACATTTCCAGGGCTCCGTTCTCACTGGAGAGAATGGTCTTCAATGATAACACAGATACAGTTCTTTACAGGGGTGAGCATTTTCATCGACGCTTGCCAGGAACTTCGACGTTTCTGATCCCCTCGATTGGATTGCACGGATTACATCTCACATACCACGCAAGGGAGCCAAACAGGTCATATACTGCTAACCCTAGCGAATGAGCTTGGCAGTTTCAGTAGAAACTGCACAACGCTTCCTCATCCTTTGGAACTAGTCTGCGAAACTATCGCAGAATATGTTCCTATTCCTTTCCTTTCTATTCAGTCCTATATCGGTTTCAAGCCGTTTCACCCACTCTGGGCAGGGGCTTTTGCAGGGAAAGGAAAGAGCTACCCTTATTTCCTTCCATATTCCATCCTCAGGTCGCGGCATCAGGAAATCACGGATGGAGTCCCTGAACTCTGTGTATTTCATGGTGAACTCCCCTGTATGTGCATGATGGGCTTTTCCCGGGGATCAGCTGGCCGTTATTGCTTCAGCAGACCCCGACAGGTTCTCCCTGGCAAAGAACAGCATATGGATTCCCGGCATTATAAAGAAATAATGCCAGATAAGCTGACCAGTAAGAATGAAAAGCACCGATATCCAGGTAGCATATTTGAAATAGGATTCCGCTTTCTTCATCTTCTTCATCGTTACCATATAGAAGATGATCAACAGTGCTATCTGTACTATTTTAATGTACTTCGTGGATGTTAGCAAAATGATCCAGTACGATAGATTAATCGTTTCTATCTGATATATGGTACTCCATGTGCCGAAAACTCCCTTGTAGAACCCCTCCGGCGAAGCCACCAGAAAGGGTATCACAAGCAGCAGAAACCCGGCTGCTCCGACTATTGCTGCTTTACTGGCAGCACGCATACCGTAGCGACTCCTCAGAAGCGCGAGATAGAGGGGATAGAGAATCCATGAAAACTGATATGAAGCGAGGGTCCAGGCGAAGACGACCATTGATGGAATGATCCTCTTCGACAGATAGAGCTGGTAGAGAAGAAACATCTGGAATATGAAAACCGGAAGGTATATTTCATGCCGGAAAATCAGCCAGGGATTCAGAAAAAAGATGGCCGCAAACACGGATTGCCGGATCTCCTTCTGCTTTCCCGGGTTACTGAAGAAAATAACGGCCGAGGCAACAAGAAGGATAAGGTTCATGTATCTGATATCCATGCCAGACACCACAGCTGGAAGGTACGAAAGCCACATGCCGGGAAGATAGGTCAGCATGACAGGGTTGAAGATGGTGTACTCGATGTAGGGGTTTGCTCCGTCAAGGAACCTCCCGGAAGCGGCCTCTATCAACAGAAGCATATCTGATCGTTCCGGATGAAGAGGGAAATAGTTGATACTGTACAGGTAAAGCAAAGCCAGGGAAATCACCACCGCCCATGGAAGGAACTCACCCTTTTTGTACAGGAAAAGGAAAAGTGCTGAAGCCAGACACGCCACCAGCACGAAGGCAATACCCGGAATGTTCAATTCATATCCGAATTGCCCGAACATTCGGGTTTCAAGCATTAGTATGCCAATCCCCGCAAGAACAAGAGCAACGATAGTAATGAGAAGCACTATGCCTGGATCAGGTGCGCTTCTCCCCGTTCCAGCCCGGCTCCGCTTTTTCGGAACGGGCAGAAAGAACGATCTGATGGAATACAGGTACAGAAAAGTCAATGGGAGCAGGATTAGTTGAAACTGAAGAACCGTAAGCGAAGTTCTGAAAGGAAAAAGAAGCCCACCGAGCATGATAGCAAAACCATAGAGAGCTGCCTTCGTCAAAAAGGAACCACTGCCAGCTGGAAGCATAATGATCCCCTCCCTTGAATAAGTAAAATGACCGTATGCTCATCATAACCCACTCGAGGGCCTCCGCCAAGGATTCGTCACAGCTGTCAAGCGACATCCAGTTTCCCGCACCTCCTTGATGGGAGAAGACCGGATATCTCCGGAAGTTTATCCCTTACCCAGGTGTCCATGGCGTCAGCTGAGGACCGTGTACCTGCCCGGTGAGGAGGGAGGGAGCGGTCCGTTCCTTATCATGTTGAAGTAGGACATCAGGTTACTGTCCCCGGGGTTCCTCATGGCCTTACCGATGACCAGTTCCGGGTAGGTAGAGTATGCCCCGTCCGGCGAGACCATGGCGGTTCCCGAGAATTTCTCCCCGACGAGGGTCACAGGTTTCCAGCCCACAGCCCTCTCGAGGCAGTCCATGAGCACCGAGACTGCTTCCAGGAGAAAGATGGACCCTGCCGCGATCTCCTCCTGGAGCATCTCCATGGTCTTCCCCGTATCCGCCGGATCCGAATCGCCATGCTTCCCCGTCAGTATCCTCATTCCCGCTTTCAGGTTAGTCTGAATAGACGTTCTCTGCTCTTCGGTGAGCTGTCTTTCCTGCATATCGATCCTTCCTCCGATCCCAGCTGAATTTCGTGCCCACATTCGCATTGTTAAAACATTGGATCCGCTGGCACGAGAACGGATCGCATGAAACCGCCTGATTCCTGTCACCCGGCGCGGACCGGTTCAGTAGATCAAGATCAGCCGATCCAGACCTTGTATTCCTCCAGATGAGGATCCAGAAGTCCGAGAAAGGTCTCCATGGCCTCTTCGTCATACAGGGTCCACTGGCAGTCCCAGCTGGGACGCATAAGGTCACTAAGACCGTCAAGCCAGTCCGCCTGCTCCGGATTGTGAGGAGTGCAGTTGTCCGGTCCCCGGTTGTGCCCGGGGACGTGCACTACTATGGGCCCTCCCCGGAGGTCGATGGAAAAGGACAGCTGTATCCCGGGCAGAAGTCCATCAGGGAGTCCGACTACGCGGATCTCTACCCGTTCACCGACCATGGGAAGCCTCATGTGTTTTGTGTCTCCCTTCGCCTGGCCCGGCTGCTCCGCCGAGGGGTGCGGTACGCTGGAATTAAACCGGCGCTGGCTGGAACCTCCCGGTCAAAGCTATTCACCTGTCCAGCGCGACTTTCTCTTCATCGTATTTGAATGTATTCATGAATACATGGTGCCTGTCCGGTGACCAGAATTCACCGGGATCGCCAACCTCGTATGCCGCTGTCTCTTCCTTCCGCTGGAATGCCGACAGGGAGTACACATCGAGAAGGACCGAACCGTCAGGCCTGAGTATCCCGTGGAAAGCAACAGGAAACTGGATTTCACCCCTTCACCCCTTGCGTGAATTGCTCGGTGAGCATGCCTCATGATCCACATTTTCACTAATCTCAATGCTTGATTGCAGAATACTGATACAAAACCCACCGGTCAAGCGGGGATGAAGCCGTGAAACGAAACAAAACTATGCCCGGGAGATATACCTGCCCGATAAGGTCAGTAGCTTATTCACCCGACCTCTATCTTCGGGACATTATCTTTCCAGGGAACGTAGAATTCAGGCCCTGTGGGTATACAAGTCTGCACCAAATGCCTGAAGAACTCAGAGATTATCTCTCGAAATAGAACTGACCTGCTGTCTATCATATGAGAGATGAAGCTTGAAGAAACCGGGCTTCACTTAATGATACCCGGTTCAATGTGCGATCTGGACTACTGCCTAACTTCGAACGGGCTTCCTAAGGGGGAAGTACGTCCTGATGCATTTTTCCTGCTAAGATCTGCTGGAAAGCATGTTTGACCAGGCCTGTTTCGGTCAGTATGGTCAGTCTCAGACAGGAATCGTAGAGTTATCGGGATGAATGGACTGCTCTGGATGCAGAAGACTGGAAGGAGTTGAATCCACTTTCCTATTGACGACGGCGGCGCAGCCCGGAGCGATGGACGCAGATCGGCGGAGAGTCGCCAGCGTCAGGAGAACGGCGACGACCTACTCGAACGCGCGTCAGAGTCTCTGCTGCCTGAACGATCAGGCCGGGCGGCTCTCCGGTGGAGGCGGGCTGGCGAACGCGAGGGCTTAGCAACTTTCATCGAGCGGTGACGATCAACAGCGAGAGCGAGGAACGTCGACGAGCCCACCGGGCCGATCCGGGGCGCTCGGCGACGACACCACCGCCGCCTTCGACGCCGCTCGCCGTGGCGTCCTCCGTGGCCGCCGGCCCGACCTCGGGTCGACGTTCGATCAGGTGGCTGTCCGGCGCCGCCCGCCCGGTCAGCACGGCGTAGCCGGTGCGCTGCCCGCCGAGATCGACGAGCTGGCCTGGCATCCGGATACCCGCGGTGTCGAACGCGTACTTGAGCCGTTCCCGCAGCTGCCGGGCGACGTCCCAGTTGCGCAGCGGCTTGGTGGGGATCACGATCCGGATCCGGACCCCGTCAGGGCCGTACTCCTGCACCCCCCAGATCTCCGGCGCGCCGATCACGTCCTGCCCCCACAGGGGATCTGCGGCGAGGTCGACGGCGACCTGGTGGATCAGGGCCTTCGCCGCGGCCACATCGGCGTCCAGGGCCACCGGCACGTCCAGGGTCGCCCGCGCCCACTCCTGCGAGAGGTTGCCGACCCGCTGGATGTACCCGTTGAGGACGTGGTGGACGACGCCGTCCACGTCGCGGAAGGCGGTCGAGCGCAGACCGACACGCTCCACCACCCCGAAGCGGTCGTCCACCTCGATACGTCTCCCATGCTCACCAGGAAATCCGCCATGTCCCAGTCGCCGAAGGAACGCGCCTCGCCTACCAGCTTGCCTTTCTCCCTGGAAG
>JAWOBF010000088.1:0-28658 GCA_046498225.1 Candidatus Aegiribacteria sp. | reverse complement strand
CCGGAGTAGCCGGGCCACGAGCAGGGACCCAGCCTGCTGCCGTTCATGGATACCCATGTGGGAGCGGCTACTTCACCATAGGGATAGTTGCCCCTTCTGTTGTTCACATAGATGTCACTGGGTACGATCTGGAACATGTCGGTGTACATCGGGAGCACCTCCCCGCCGAACCAGCTCTTGGGCCATGAGTGCTCCCGGTTGTATCCCTCGTTCTCACCGCTTGCCGATCCCCCCTGGTCATCCCCGAGTTTGTAGAGGTATGGAGGGGTTCCGCCGGGTATGTCCGAATACATGTCCCATACATACCCCCCGGGCAAGTCATCGGTGGTATAGAAGGCCAGCCACACATCGTCGTAGGTAATGCAGTAATGGTCATCGATTATGTCGTGCAGCGCCTGCTGGAGCTCGTAGCCTGTAAGTCCCGCCGCGGGATCGTAGTATCCCGGAGGCGGGTCGGCCGGCAGAGTTCCCGCGAACAGCAAGAAAAAGAACAGTTTAAAGGAACGACTCAGAATAAAACCCTCCGTCCCCTTCTCATCGTCCGCCCACTCCATCAAGACCGTAGAACCCGGTCAGGTAACGGACCGCGCTGTCGGGAGGTATGCCGGTATCGCTGAAACCCAGGGAGATGGTGGCGATATGACCGCCCTCCCTGACGAACCTGAACTCGGCGTCCATGCCGCCGGTGCCGCCGTCTGTCACATCCAGGCTGAGCCCTGCGGCGGTGAGCCCCAGGTCGGCTATGAAATTCCGGGCTATGGTGAGGTAGCTCATCTGCTGCCGTGTGAGCATTCCCGTAGGGATCACCGAGAGGAAACTTATGGAGTTCCTCGATGCCAGGATGGTTACGTCGGCGTCGGATTCGGAGATGGATACCAGGTCGCTGTCGGCGGCCAGCGACGCTTCCTGTTCCATGGACAGCCATCGGCGGGCCGCGCGGTCGGCGCCGCTGCCCGTTACCAGGGCAGTCCATCCGTCCTTTCCGGCTACAGAGCCGCGTATGCTCCCCCTGCTGTCCAGCAGGTCGTACCCATCATCGGTCTCCCGGGCCTCGCAGTCGAAGCAGGCCTCGCCGATCCCGACCATCTCGCCGGGGTCCACATGCCTCGAGAGGAAGAGCAGCTGCGGTGAGAGGTCGGTGAGGTTAACCCCCAGCAGACTGATCCCCAGGCCGCCACGGGAATGCAGGGAATCTACAAGCTGCAGCGGCAGGAGCGTTTCGGCGCCCCCGGGCATAAGCGAGATGTCGAGGTCCTCGCTCAGGTGCATGTGCAGGAAGCAGAGCCCCGGAACCACACGGAGCTCGTCGGTAACCGAAGACCCGCCGCCGCATCCGGCGGCAATGACCAGAAGAGAAACCGCGGCCGACAGAACGATACCGAATCTGTACATTGACACTCCTCAGAAAAGGCTTTAGCTTACTTTTCACAGTTAAGCTACAGAAGACCTTTTGTCTGCGTCAATACTCCAGGTATTCCGCCTGCAGGAAGGGCGGAAGGAATCTTGACAGTGGCAGAGGGTTTCTATATGCTTCAGGTTCGCTTCGCTGGCGTAGCTCAACTGGTAGAGCAGCTGATTTGTAATCAGCAGGTTATGGGTTCAAGTCCCTTCGCCAGCTCCATAGGGGATAAGTGCCGAGCAAATAGATAACAGGAGCTGGCGAGGTTCCCGAGCGGTCAAAGGGGGCAGACTGTAAATCTGTTGGCAATGGCCTTCGGTGGTTCGAATCCACCCCTCGCCACCACTCCTGGTGAAGCGCATATGAATTTGATAGCTCGTTGTTATATAACGAGGTAACGGCTTGCGGGAGTAGCTCAGTTGGCAGAGCATCAGCCTTCCAAGCTGAGGGTCGCGGGTTCGACCCCCGTCTCCCGCTCCAGCCGCATCGGGGTAAGTTCGACGGGAGCGGCGGGACACCGCTGGATTATTTTCGAACGCGCGGAAGGAAGCGCGCGGGCAATACTGCCGGGCCCACGTAGCTCAGTCGGTAGAGCGCGTCCTTGGTAAGGACGAGGTCAGCGGTTCAATCCCGCTCGTGGGCTCCACGCAGTGGCGGACGCGGCAGACAAGTACTGAGAACGCAACATCCATGGATGTGAGAAAGAGACAGAAAAAGTAGAAAGGGAGAGACCATGGCCAAGGAGAAGTTTGAGAGGACCAAGCCTCACGTCAATGTGGGGACCATAGGTCACATCGATCACGGCAAGACCACACTCACGGCTGCGATAACCAAGTGCCTTGCCACGCAGTACGATAACGTGAGCTATGTGGAGTTCGACAAGATCGACAACGCCCCCGAGGAGAAGAAGCGCGGAATAACCATCGCCACCTCCCACCAGGAGTACGAGACCGGCAACAGGCATTACGCTCACGTGGACTGCCCGGGTCACGCCGACTACATCAAGAACATGATAACCGGCGCCGCGCAGATGGACGGGGCCATCCTGGTCATAGCCGCCAACGACGGTGTTATGGAGCAGACCAAGGAGCACGTTCTTCTGGCGCGTCAGGTGAACGTTCCCAGGATGGTGGTCTTCCTCAACAAGGTGGACATGGTGGACGATGAGGAACTTCTCGAACTGGTGGAGATGGAAGTCGGGGAACTCCTCGAGAAGTACGATTTCGACCCCGAGTCCCCCATCATAAGGGGAAGCGCCCTGAAGGCCCTGAACTCCAGCGGCGAGCCTGAAGATGAGGACGCCAAGTGCGTATACGAGCTCATGGAAGCCGTGGACGAGTGGATCCCCACTCCCGAGCGCGACACCGAGAAGCCTTTCCTCATGCCCGTGGAGGATGTGTTCTCCATAGAAGGACGCGGTACCGTAGGGACCGGAAGGATCGAAAGGGGTATCATCCACACCGGGGACAAGGTCGAGAGGGTCGGCATACACGAGACCATCGAGACCGTCTGCACAGGCGTGGAGATGTTCAGGAAGATACTGGACGAGGGCCAGGCGGGGGACAACGTCGGCCTGCTTCTCCGGGGTATAAAGAAGGACCAGCTGGAGCGCGGAATGGTCCTGGCCAAGCCGGGATCGGTCACTCCTCACACTGAGTTCCGCGCCAACATCATCGTGCTCAGGGAGAAGGAAGGCGGCCGGAAGAAGCACTTCAACTCCGGCTACCGTCCCCAGTTCTACTTCCGTACCACCGACGTTACCGGCGAGATCGAACTCCCGGAAGGCCGCGAGATGGCTCTGCCCGGAGACAACGTTGACGGGGTGAAGATCACTCTCATTACTCCCATAGCCATGGAAGAGGGTCTCCGTTTCGCCATCCGTGAGGGCGGAAGAACCGTCGGGCACGGTGTGGTCGACAAGATCCAGGAATAGACGGGATATACAGTGAGGGTAATAATCACGCTCGCCTGCCAGGAATGCAGAAGGCGGAACTACACCACCACCAAGAACCGCCGGACCACCACCGGCAGACTGGAAATGAAGAAGTATTGCAGGTTCTGCAATAAACATACCCTTCACAGGGAAACGAAGTAGTTATTCGTAAGAAGTTGCGCAGGGCAGTAGCACAATTGGTAGTGCACCGGACTCCAAATCCGGCGGTTGAGGGTTCAAGTCCTTCCTGCCCTGCCAGTATCTTCATCTGGAACAGAATTCAGTGGAAGAGGACGGATCATGGCTCGTAACAAGACCAGGGACGGCAACATTATCGTAAGAGGTTTGAAGGCCGCCGTAGAATTCCTCGGGGAAGTCAAGGCGGAACTTACAAAGGTCGCCTGGCCCACAAAGCAGGAAGTCGTCGCTTCCACATGGGTGGTTCTCTTCGCCGTGGGTGTTACCGCGGTGTGGATATTCGCCGCGGATCAGTTCTCGGCCACGCTCATAAGCGGCCTGATCAGGCTGATCCACTGAGATTACGGAAGCTGCGGTCCCTCAATTAGGACAGGATTATGGTAGAAGACGAGAAAAGCGAACCTACGGAGATCGAAGAGGATTCCGCCGCGGCGGAGGAGGACGACAGGTTTTCCTGGTACGTGGTGAATTCCTTCTCCGGATACGAGAAGCGGGTAAAGAAGTTCCTCGAGGGACAGCTGAGCAGGAAATATCCCGATAAGGTCGGAGAGGTGCTCATTCCCACGCAGGAGGTGACTTCCAACGTTCGCGGCAGAAAGACCTCCAGGAAGAAGAAGCTCTATCCGGGGTATGTCTTCGTGCAGCTGGACCTGGAACAGGAAATGATCATGGACATCCGGTCCATGAGCAACGTAAGCGGTTTTCCGCCCATGAACCAGGGAACTCCGAAACCGCTCAGCGATGAGGAGATAAACCGCCTGAAGGGTCAGGCGGAAGGTTCGGACAAGGCCAAGACTGTCAGGGTTCCCTATTCGGTCGGACAGACCGTCAGGGTCATCGAGGGGCCTTTCAACAATTTTACCGGGGTTGTGGAATCCATCAATCCCGAGCGCGGCAGAGTGAGGGTCATCTTCACCATCTTCGGCCGCAAAGCTCCTGTGGAGATAGATTTCTCCCAGGTAAGACCGGTCTGACGAAGGACCGGAGAACAGAGGGAGGGCGGCTTTTCCGTCTTCCCGCGCAGAAAGCCGCTGTGACCACTACGGGGAGGTTGCGGTGGCGGGAAAGGAGTGCTTACCATGGCCAAGAAGGTTTTGGGTATGGTAAAGCTTCAGCTGCCTGCAGGGCAGGCGACACCGGCTCCTCCCGTGGGTCCCGCGCTGGGACAGTACGGGATAAACCTGGCCGGTTTCTGTAAGGAATTCAATGCCCGCACCCGGGGGAGCGAAGGCCTTATAATTCCTGCGGTGATAACCGTGTACAAGGATAGAAGCTTTACTTTCATACTGAAATCCCCGCCGGCCTCGGTCCTTCTGAAGAGGGCCGCCGGTCTGGCGAAGGGGTCACCGGAATCCAACCGGGACAAGGTTGGTACGGTTACCATGGACCAGCTCCGTGAGATAGTGAAACTCAAGGAGAAGGACCTGAACGCGGCCTCGATGGAGACCGCCGTATCCATGATAGCCGGCACCGCCAGAAGCATGGGTCTGGAGGTGGTGGACTGAGATGGCTACAATGAGCAAAAGGTTCCGCCAGGCCCGGGAAAAGGTTGACAGCAACACCAGATATACCCTCGACAGGAGCTGCCAGCTCATCAAGGAACTGGCCACCGCCGGTTTCGACGAGACGGTGGAGGTGGCGGTCTCCCTGAACGTGAACCCCAAGTACGCAGACCAGATGGTCCGTGGGTCCTGCGTTCTTCCCAACGGCACCGGCAAGTCCGTAAGGGTCGCGGTATTCGCCGCCGGAGAGAAGGCCGACCAGGCCAGCGAGGCGGGAGCCGACATAGTAGGGGACGAGGAACTGGCAGAGAAGATACAGGAAGGCTGGCTGGATTTCGACGTTGTCATCGCCAGCCCCGACATGATGCGGACCGTAGGCAAGCTGGGCCGGATACTGGGTCCCCGGGGACTGATGCCCAACCCCAAGACAGGTACCGTCACCGAAGACGTGGCGGAAGCCGTCAGGGAAGCCAAAGCGGGGAAGATAAACTTCCGCGTTGACAGGACCGGCAACCTTCACGTTCCGGTTGGCAAGTCCAGTTTCGAGGAGAAGGCTCTGGCGGAGAACATAATGTCCTTCTACGAGAAGGTCGTACAGCTGAGGCCTTCCAGCGTGAAGGGCCAGTACATGAAGAATATCTCGGTCTCGTCCACTATGGGACCGGGCATCAAGGTCGACATCAACGATCTTCGAGCCAGAATTCGATAGGTGGTGATGACTGAATGGCTGTTTCAAGAAAACAGAAGGAGAAGGTAGTAGCCACCCTGGTCGAGGACCTCGGCACCGCGAAATCGGTCATCCTGGCGGATTTCACAGGGATAGACGTAGCCGACATGACGGACCTCAGGGTTCAGATGCGGGATAACGACATAACCTTCACCGTGGTCAAGAACACCCTTCTCAGAAGGGTCTTCAACCAGATAGAGGTCGGAGACGAGGAGGATGTCTACTCCATGATGGAGGGCCCTACGGCACTGGCCTACGCCGATGACGAGGTAGTGCCCATCAAGATCATCAAGAAGTTCGCCGAGGACCATGACGGTCTTCCCAGGGTCAAGGGCGGCCTTGTTTCGGGCGAGACCTACGAGGTGGGCAAACTCATGAAGCTGGCCGATATCCCCTCGAGAGATGAACTGCTGGCGAAGTTCATGGGTTCCGCCAATTCGCCCCTGCAGGGTTTCGTATCAGTTAGCAGTGGAATAATCCGGAAATTCTTCTACGCGCTAGGCGCGATCAGGGAGACCAAGGAGAACTAGCAAGAAGGTGGCGGACCCCTGCGGGTGCCGCAGCAAATGGAGGAAGAAAATGAGTGAACTCAAGAAGGCTGACATAATCGAGGCTATTTCCAACATGACCGTACTGGAACTGGCCGAACTCGTTGAAGAAATGGAAGAGAAGTTCGGTGTTTCAGCCGCAGCCCCCGTGGCCGCCGCGGCCGCCGCGCCCGCTGAAGCGGCGGGCGCCGCTGAGGAGAAGACCGAGTTCGACGTCATTCTTGAGGACTTCGGGGCCAAGAAGATACCCGTTATCAAGATAGTGAAGGACGCCCTTGAGCTTAATCTCAAGGAAGCCAAGGAACTTGTTGATAACGTCCCCTCGAAGCTTCGGGAGGAGATGGACAAGGAAGAGGCGGAAGCCCTCAAGAAGCAGCTGGAGGAAGCTGGGGCCACGGTCAAGCTTCAGTAGCATCCAACTTCAACAGGCGGCGGGGGACGGTTGCACAAACCTCTTCCGCCGTTCGTGCCGTAACGATTTTATGAATTTACTAGCTTCACTTCCTAACAAGCGTGAGGAGTGATCAGGTGAAGGTTAACAGACCTGTAATAAACTATTCCGAAGTGCAGCCGGTCATTGATATCCCGGATCTGCTGAAGATACAGAGGGAGTCCTTCAGCAGGTTCCTGCAGGATGAGGTTCAGCCCGACGAGCGTCTTCCGCAGGGACTTCACAAGATATTCCAGGATACATTCCCCATAGAGAGCAGCAACCGCGAGTTCTCTCTGGAGTACGTCTCCTACGAGCTTGGAATACCCAAGTACACGGTGCAGGAGGCCATGGACAAGGGACTGAGCTATTCAGCCCCCCTGACCGCTATGCTCAGGCTGGTCTTCAGGAACGTCGCGGATACCGATGACGGCAAGCCTTCTCCCGACTCCTGGAAGGTCTCCCGGATCATCGACCAGTCCGTGTTCCTCGGCGAACTCCCGCTGATGACCAGGACCGGGTCCTTCGTCATCAACGGTGCCGAGCGGGTCATAGTCAACCAGCTGCACAGGAGCCCCGGCGTCTTCTTCGAAGAGACCACCATGCAGAGGGGCAACCGGATATACCAGGCCAGGGTCATACCCCAGAGGGGTTCCTGGCTCGATCTCAAACTTGATCACAATGACATCATATACGTCAACATAGACAGGCGACCCAAGAGGATACCGGTCACCATGCTCCTCCGTGCCCTGGGCCTGGTGAACGACTCGGAGATACTCTCCCGTTTCTACCCCAAGGTGACCAAAGACCTGGAGAGCGCTCTCAAGAGCCGGTCCAAGGCCATAGAGCTGGTCCTGAAGTCCTTTGCCGAGGACATTATCGACCCGGAGACCGGAGAGCGACTGGTACGCTGTGACGAACCTGTGGAGAGCATCGAGAAGATAGAGATGCTGGTGGAGCACGGCATCACCTCGGCTGACTTTCTCGCCCCGCGCATGGAGACCAACGATTTCGACGGCATCAGAAAGACCCTGGCAAAGGAAGAGACTTCCCTGGGCGCGGGTGTCACGAAGAGCGAAGATTCGGCGACCATGTGGATATACGAGGCTCTCAGAGGTACGGAAGCCCCCAACCTCGACCACGCCAGGAGCTACCTCAGATCCATGTTCTTCGATTCCAAGAGGTACAGCCTCAGCGAGGTGGGAAGGTACAAGCTCAACGAGAGACTAAACATATCCACTTCCATGGAGAAGCTGACCCTGACGGTGCCGGACCTGGTGGCCATTGTGGAGAACCTCATCAGGCTTCGGGAGGGAAGGAACACCTCGGACGACATCGACCATCTGGGCAACAGGAGAGTCCGCACCGTGGGCGAGCTCCTGGGACAGGAATTTTCGAAGGGTCTCAGCCGGATGGCCAGGACAATAAGGGACAGGATGGGGCAGCAGGACAGGGAGAAGCTGACCCCGCACGACCTGGTGAATTCCAGGACCCTGTCCAGCGTGGTGAACACGTTCTTCGGATCCAGTCAGCTTTCCCAGTTCATGGAGCAGACCAACCCTCTGGCCGAGCTGACGCACAAGAGAAGGACCAGCGCCCTGGGCCAGGGAGGCCTGACCAGGGAGAGAGCCGGCTTCGACGTCAGGGACGTGCACCATACCCATTACGGCAGAATGTGTCCCGTGGAGACGCCGGAAGGCCCCAACATCGGCCTGATAACCACGCTGGCCGTCTTCGCCACAATAAACCGGTTCGGTTTTCTCGAGACACCCTACCGAAGGGTTATCGACGGAAGGGTAACCGACGAGGTGGTCTACCTGTCGGCGGACAGGGAGGATAGACATACCATCGCGGAGGCCGATGCCACCGTGGACGAGAACGGTTACCTCACGGACACTCTAGTAAGGTCGAAGCGTGCCAGCTACTACCCTATGGTGTCACCCAAGGAGGTCGAGTTCATCGACGTGAGCCCCGTACAGCTCATCGGGGTCTCCGCGGCGCTCATACCGTTCCTGGAGCACGACGACGCCAACAGGGCCCTGATGGGCTCCAACATGCAGCGTCAGGCCGTACCCCTGCTATATCCCCAGGCACCCATAGTGGGCACCGGCATGGAGGGCAGGGCGGCCCTTGATTCGGGCACACTGCTCACCGCCAGAAGGTCCGGGAACGTGGAGGAGGTCAATGCCGACCACATAGTGGTCAAGGCTGACGCGGAGGTTTACGATTTCAACAGGTACGACACCTACCGGCTGCATAAATTCAAGAGGACCAACCAGGACACCTGCTTCAACCAGAGACCCCTGGTCAGTCCCGGCGACGAAGTGAGGAAGGGTGACGTGCTGGCCGATGGAATGGCCACCGAGCAGGGCAGGCTGGCCCTGGGGGTGAACACCACCGTCGCATTCCTCCCCTGGAACGGGTACAACTTCGAGGACGCCATCGTGGTCAGCGAGAGAGTGGTCAGAAATGACATGTTCACCTCGGTCCACGTGGTGGAGCTGGAGACCCAGTTCAGAGAGACCAAGCTCGGTCCCGAGGAACTCACGCGGGAGCTGCCCAGCGTGGACAATCCGGAGGAGATAGAGAACCTGGACGACGACGGTATCATCAAGGTGGGCTCCCGCATAAGGGAAAGGGATATCCTCGTGGGGAAGATCACTCCCAAGGGCGAGCAGGACCTCTCCCCGTCCGAGAGGCTCATCCGGGCCATCTTCGGCCAGAAGGCCGGGGATGTCAAGGACGCCTCCCTCCGGGCCCCAACCGGAATGGACGGAGTAGTGATAGACGTCAAGGTCTTCTCCCGAAAGGACAAGACCGAGAGGACCCGCAGGGAGATAGACGAGAAGAGGGACCGATACCGCGAGGAATTCGAGGATAAGGAAAAGAGGCTGCTGGAGGAGAGGGACAAGCTTCTCAAGCGGGTCCTGAAGGGTCAGAAGGCGGTGAGTATCGTTGACAGGATGACCGGGGAGGTACTGGTGCCGTCCGGGCGCAAGCTTTCCGCGGCGTTCCTCAACCAGGTGAACTTCTCCGATATAGATTCCAGCCAGCAGCTGGTGGAGGACCTGCAGGCGGACGATGAGACCCGCCAGATCCTCAGGAACGCCGCCAGGGAACACAAGAGACTGGAGAACGAGCTGGAGACCAGGGAAGAGAAGCTTATGCGCGGGGACGACCTTCCTCCAGGCGTCATCAAGACCGTGAAGGTCTACATCGCCAAGAGGAGGAAGCTGCAGGTTGGCGACAAGATGGCGGGCCGCCACGGGAACAAGGGTGTGGTCAGCATCATAGTTCCCCAGGAAGACATGCCCTACCTGCCCGACGGCACTCCGGTGGACATCTGCCTTAACCCTCTGGGTGTTCCCAGCAGGATGAACGTGGGCCAGATAATGGAGACCAACCTGGGCTGGGCCGCTAAGAAGATGGGCTACGACGTGATAACCCCTGTCTTCGACTCCGCCACAAACACCGAGATAGAGGACTCTCTTGAGGAGGCGGGCTTCGACAGGGGCGGCAAGTCGGTACTTTACGACGGCAGAACCGGTGAGCCATTCGACCAGATGGTCACTGTGGGATGCATGTACATGATGAAACTGGCCCATCAGGTGGAGGACAAGCTTCACGCCCGGGCCACCGGCCCCTACGCCATGGTAACCCAGCAGCCGCTGGGAGGAAAGGCGCAGAACGGCGGCCAGAGACTGGGAGAGATGGAGGTCTGGGCTCTGGAGGCGTACGGCGCCGCCCACTGCCTGAAGGAAATGCTCACCATCAAGTCCGACGATGTGGACGGAAGGGCCAGGGCCTACAGCGCCATGGTCAACGGGGAGAACATACCGGAATCCCTTACTCCCGAATCTTTCAATGTGCTTCAGAACGAGATGAGGAGCCTGGCGCTGGATGTTGAACTGCTGCCGGACGATGGGGAGGAGCTGTAATGCTAGAGAACATATCCCGACGCGACGCAAGGGTTCTGCTCTCCGACTTCGGAGGCATGAAGATAAGCCTCGCTTCCCCCGAGACCATACGGAAATGGTCGCACGGCGAGGTGACCCAGGCTGAGACCATTAACTACAGGAGCTACAAGCCGGAGGCCGAGGGCCTCTTCTGCGAGCGGATATTCGGTCCCGTGAGGGACTGGGAATGCAGCTGCGGAAAGTACAAGAGAATAAGGAACAAGGGAATAGTCTGCGACCGATGCGGCGTGGAAGTGACCCACTCCAGGGTACGCCGGGAAAGGATGGGTCACATAGACCTGGCCGTGCCCGTGGTCCACATATGGTACTTCAAGTCCCGCAAGGTCTCCAAGCTTCTCAATATCACGAACCTCAAGCTGGAGAGGGTCATCTACTACGAGTCCCACATCGTGACCAGGTCCGACCATCCGGACCTTCCTGTGGGTACCATCCTCACCGATGAGGAATACAGGGAGGCGAGGAAGGAATACGGCGACGTCTTCAAGGTGGGCATGGGGGCCGAAGCGATCCGGACCATGATGAGCGACCTCGACCTGGAGGAGCTTGCCACGACCCTGAGGACCAGCATCGCCAACGAGACCACTTTCTCCAGGCGGAAGAAGAACATAAAGAGGCTGAAGGAGGTGGAGGCGTTCCGGCTCTCCTCGGATGACAACAAACCGGAATGGATGGTACTTCAGATACTCCCGGTCCTTCCTCCCGACCTCAGACCCCTGGTCCCCCTGGACGGCGGAAGGTTCGCCTCCAGCGACCTTAACGACCTCTACAGGCGGGTCATCAACAGGAACAACAGGCTGAAGAGGCTGCTGGACCTCCAGGCTCCGGACGTAATACTGCGGAACGAGAAGCGAATGCTCCAGGAGGCCGTGGACGCGGTGCTGGACAACAGCTCGCGGCGCAAGCCGGTGAAGGGCGCTGGAATGCGTCCCCTCCGGTCACTGTCCGACCTGCTGAAGGGCAAGAGGGGCAGGTTCCGGCAGAACCTTCTGGGCAAGAGGGTCGACTACTCCGGCAGAAGCGTGATAGTGGTGGGTCCGGACCTCAAGCTGAACCAGTGCGGACTTCCCAAGACCATGGCCCTGGAACTCTTCAAGCCTTTCATAGTAGCCCGCATCAGCGAGCGTCTGGACGAGAGCGTCAAGAAGTCCACCAAGAGGTGGGAGGAGGCTGACGACATCGTCTGGCCGGTGCTGGAAGAGGTCATACAGAACCATCCTGTTCTTCTGAACAGGGCTCCCACCCTTCACAGGCTGGGCATCCAGGCCTTCGAGCCGGTGCTGGTGGAGGGTAAGGCTATCCAGCTTCACCCGCTTGCCTGCGCTGCGTTCAACGCGGACTTCGATGGGGACCAGATGGCCGTTCACGTGCCGCTTTCAGCGGAAGCGCAGGTGGAATCCCGCATGCTGATGCTGGGAAGCAAGAACATCCTCAGGCCCGCCAGCGGCGAGCCTGTGGCCACTCCCAGCCATGATATGGTCATAGGAGCGTACTACCTCACCAAGCCTCTTCCCGGGGCGAAGGGCGAGGGAATGATCTTCAGCTCCAGGGATGAGGTCAGAGGCGCCTACGACGCCGGCAAAGTTGCTCTCCACGCGAAGATAAAGGTCAGGGGACTGAACCGCGTTGTGGAGGAGAACGGCCGCAGGGAAAAGGTGCAGCCGCCGTTCTGGAAGGATTACACCACCGTGGGGCAGGTCCTGTTCAACGAGATAGTCCCCGAGGGACTTGGCTTCATAATGGCAAACGCCAGGATACCTCATGAGAAGGTGTTCGGCAAGAAGGGGCTCAACCAGACCGTCGGGCGATGCTTCGACAAGCTGGGCGCGGTGAGGACCGCGGTATTCCTGGATAATCTGAAGGAGCTGGGTTTCCATTACTCAACAACGTCGGGACTGACCGTGGGAATGAACGATATGCTCATACCCGAGAGCAAGAAGGAGATCATAGGCAAGACCGCCAAGGAGATAGAACTCATCGAAAAGAGTTCCAGAAGGGGCGAGCTCACCGAGGCGGAGAGGTACAACAGGGTCATAGACAACTGGGCCAAGGCTACCGAACAGGTGAAGAACGCCATGATGGAGGGCCTGAGCCATGACAACCACGGTTTCAACCCCATCTTCATGATGGCGAACTCCGGCGCCAGGGGCAGTGTTGACCAGATGAAGCAGCTTGCGGGAATGCGGGGCCTGATGGCCAAACCCAGCAAGAAGCTCACGGGAGAGCTGGGCGAGACCATCGAAACTCCCATTATCTCATCCCTCAAGGAAGGTCTCTCGGTGATAGAGTACTCCATATCCACCCACGGGTCCAGGAAGGGTCTGGCGGACACGGCCCTGAAGACCGCTGACGCAGGCTACCTCACAAGAAGGCTGGTGGACGTCTGCCAGGATGTGATAATCACCATGGAGGACTGCACCACCATCAGGGGAAGGGTGATAACCGCCCTGAAGGAGGGCGAGGAGATAATCGAACCCCTCATGGACAGGATACTGGGCCGCGTGGCGGCCGAGACAATCTACAGGCCGGGCACCGATGACATTGTCTGCGAGGCCGGCCAGGAGATAACGGCCGACCTTGCCGCCGAGATAGACAAGATAGGAGTGGAGTCCGTAAGGATACGAAGCGTCCTGGCCTGCGAGGCCAAGAGAGGGCTGTGCGCCAAGTGCTACGGCTGGGACCTCTCCAGGAACAGGCATGTCACCGTGGGCGAGGCGGTGGGCGTCATCGCCGCCCAGAGCATCGGTGAGCCCGGGACTCAGCTGACACTGAGAACCTTCCACACCGGCGGAGTGGCCGGAAGGGAGACCAGGGAATCCGAAGTGGTGGCCAGGCACGACGGCTTCGTAAGCTACCGTATTCCCTGCATCGTGAAGAGTACCGACGAGACCGGCAAACCCATAATGGTAAGCACCAGGAACACACAGCTGGACATACTGGACGAGTCCGGGGAGGTTCTGTCCACGTACGATATCGTGGTGGGTTCTCACCTGACGGTGGAGGACGGTCAGAAAGTGCACAAGAACGATGTCATCTGCAGGAGCGACCCCTTCATCATCCCCATCGTGTCCGAGCAGGAGGGAAGCGTCCACTACGTAGACATCGAGGAGGACACCACGCTCAAGGAGGAGATAGACAGCGAGCAGCGCAAGCAGATGGTGATAGTGGAGGACAGGAGCAAGACCCTGCACCCGCATATCTTCATACTGCCTGAGCAGATAGTAGTTCTCAGCGGCCATCCCAGAAGGCGCGAGGAGGAACTCTACACGCTTGGCGAACTGGAAAAGGAGATGCTGGACGGCCACGGAAGGATAATCTTTACCTACCAGGAGGTGAGCACATACCGCACGGAGACCCTGGTGGAGGAATTCACGAGAAGGATGCAGGACCAGGATATCCCGGTGGTGGCCATCAACTGCAAGAGGGCCGGGACGGGCAGCTACGCCGCCCTGGTCAACGCCGCCAGAGAGGTTATAGAGACCTTCGGCGGCAGGGCGAAGAAAGAGGTCAGGGCACTGGAGGAAGCCATGGAGGCTCTCGAGCAGACCAGGAAGCGCAAGAATACTTCCCTTGAGGAGAAGTTCGCCGAAGCCCTGACAGACCTGAGTAAAAAGGCACCCTTCATAATAATAGTCGAATCCCTGGACAGGGGACATCAGGGAACAAGGAACCTGGTGCAGAAGATACAGGATGTGGTCCACGAGGGGTCCATGATGCTGGTATCCGACTTCGCCGTCAGGGGTGTCAGAAGCCACATAGCACAGCGCGGCAGGAAGAAGCTGGAGAAGGACCCGGTGGAGGAGTTCATAGCCGATTCGGTCAAGGGGAAGTATCCCATTCCCAGCGGAGCCCATCTGAGGGTTAACGACGGAAGCCTGATAAAGCAGGGAGTTCACATAGCGAGGATCGAGCGGAAGCTCGGTCAGCAGAGGGACATCACCGGCGGCCTTCCCAGGGTGGACGAGCTGTTCGAGGCGAGAGTGCCCAAGGACGCCGCCAGCATAGCCGAGATCGACGGCGTTGTATCCCTGAGCCCCATCAAGGCCGGCATCAGGACCGTCACCATCCGAGGTGACCACGGCCAGGAATCCGCCACGAAGATACAGGCATCCAGACACATCAGGGTCAGGGAAGGGGACAGGGTCAAGGCCGGGGACAGGCTCACGGAGGGTCCGCTCTCCCCCCACGACATACTCCGGATAAAGGGAACCGAGGCGGCGGAGAAGTACCTGCTGAACGAGATCCAGGAAGTGTACCGCCTTCAGGGCGTGAACATAAACGACAAGCACATCAGCATCGTGGTGCGGCAGATGCTCTCCAAGGCCAAGATAGACGACCCCGGGGACACTCAGTTCCTCGAGGGCGCACAGGTCGACCGGCTGGTGCTGCAGCGGGAGAACAGGGCGATGATGATGCAGGGCAAGAAACCCGCCACATCGGCCGTTCTGCTGCTTGGAATAACCAAGGCCTCACTGGCTACGGACAGTTTCCTGTCCGCGGCTTCGTTCCAGGAGACGAACAGTGTCCTGGCGGACGCCGCGACCGCCGGAAAGGTGGATTACCTCTTCGGCCTGAAGGAGAACGTAATAGTGGGCCACCTGATACCGGCCGGCACCGGAGTCAAGAAGTATCAGCATGTGGCACTCACACTTCCGGACGGGGAATCCCTTCCGGAACCGGCTTTCGCCGGGGAAGCGGAAGAGCGCGACATTGACGAAAGCGACTTTGATGTATAGACTTAGACCCCTTGCACCGGATTACGGTGCGTTTTGAAGCTCTTTGAAAGGAGATGGTTTGCCGACAATTAATCAGCTTGTGCGTAAAGGGCGCAAGAAGCAGAAAACAAAGACCAAGGCACCTGCCCTTACCGGGTGTCCTCAGAAGAGAGGCATCTGTACCAGGGTCTATACTTCTACCCCCAAGAAGCCCAACTCCGCCCTTCGAAAGGTGGCCAGGGTGCGTCTGCGGAACGGCTACGAGGTAACCGCCTACATACCCGGCATAGATCACAACCTCAACGAGCACTCCGTGGTTTTCATAAGAGGGGGAAGGGTGAAGGACCTGCCGGGAGTCAGGTATCACATAATTCGTGGAGTAGAGGACACCTCGGGTGTCGAGGGAAGAAAACAGGGCCGCTCGAAGTACGGCACAAGAAAAGCATAATCAGGAAAGCTCTGCCGTGTATGCGGATGAATGCCGCGTGCGCGCAGACCCCGGGAGGACGAATGGCTAGACGCTCAAGGCCAAAGAAGCGGGAAGTGGCGCCGGACAGGAAGTACGGCAATCTGCTCATGGCGAAGTTCATCAACAAACTGATGGAGAAAGGCAAGAAATCCATAGCTGAACGTATCTTTTACGAAGCCATGGACATAGTTACAGAGAAAACCGGGCAGGACCCGGTGACCGTATTCAACAGGGCGCTGGGCAACGTTCGGCCCCAGTTGAAGGTCAAGTCCAGGCGGGTGGGCGGGTCCACCTACCAGGTACCCATGGAGGTGAAGCCCCAGGAGAGGGATTCCCTCGCCATACGCTGGATCATACAGTACGCAAGCGCCCGAAAGAGCAGAGGAATGGCCGATAAACTCGCAGCCGAGATAATGGACGCGGCCAGAGGCGAGAACGCCGGCAGCGTCAAGAAGAGGGAAGATACGCATAAGATGGCGGAAGCCAACAAGGCTTTCGCTCACTATCGCTGGTAGGTTCACTGCTTTCAAACTGTTCCTCCAGCGACCATTCAGAGCCGTGAACGCAACTGGAGGAATCCGCGCACAATGAGCAGTTCTCAGACCGACAAAGTACGGAACATCGGCATCATGGCGCATATCGATGCCGGAAAGACAACCGCTACCGAGCGCATCCTCTTCTATTCCGGAAGGGTGCATCGCCTGGGGGATGTGGACCACGGCACCGCAGCCATGGACTGGATGCCCCAGGAGAAGCAGCGGGGCATCACCATACAGTCCGCCGCCACCACATGCACCTGGAAGGACCATCAGGTCAACATCATCGATACTCCCGGCCACGTGGATTTCACCGCCGAGGTGGAGAGAAGTCTGAGGGTTCTGGACGGAGCGGTGGCCGTCTTCTGCGCCGTAGGCGGCGTGGAGCCTCAGTCCGAGACCGTCTGGCACCAGGCGGACAGGTACGGGGTGCCGCGAATAGCCTTCGTTAACAAGATGGACCGCCAGGGAGCGGACTACCCGCGGGCACTGGAGATGATGAGGGACATGCTGGGAGCGAAGCCCCTCCCGGTGATACTGCCAATAGGAGGCGGGAACACGTTCTCCGGAATAATCGACGTTATCGCCGGAAGGGCGGTCTATTTCGACGAGACGTCGCAGGGAGCCATGTTTACCCTGGACGACGTGCCCGAAGAATACACCGCCGCCTTCCAGGAGGCCAGGGACGCGCTGTGGGAAGCGGCTGCCATGCTGGAGGAATCGGCCATGGAGGAGTATTTCGACGGGAAACTCACGCCCGACAGGGTTCGGAGACTGGTAAGGAAAGGAACCATCAGCGGTGATTTCGTTCCGGTCCTGTGCGGCGCCGCCCTGAAGAACATAGGGATACAGCAGCTCATGGACGCCATAGTGGACTGGCTTCCGGCTCCGTCCGAACTGCCCCCCATCAGTGGCAGGCGCAGGGACGGTACAACGGTGGAAGTCCGCAGGAGCGTCAGCGAACCCTTTACCGCGCTGGTCTTCAAGGTCCAGTGCGACCCCCATCTCGGCAGACTGGCTTTCATCAGGGTCTACTCCGGAATGGTGGAGGATGGCCAGCACGTCTACAACAACAGGACGGGAAACCGTGACAGACTCACCAGGCTGGTGAGGATGCACGCCAACAAGAGGACCCATCTCGACTCGGTGATGGCCGGGGACATAGCCGCCGCCGGACTCAAGGACGCCGTCACCGGCGACACCCTGACTTTCCAGGATAACCAGCTTGTGCTTGAATCCATACAGTTTCCCGAGCCGGTCATGCAGATGGCCATAGAACCCATGAGCACGTCTGACGACAAAGCCCTGGACGAAGCTCTGGCGGAACTTGCCAGCGAGGATCCCAGTTTCCGGGTGGGCACCGACGAAGAGTCCGGGCAGACTCTCATCATGGGAATGGGAGAGCTCCATCTGGAGATAATCGCCAGCAGGATCAAGAGCGAAAAGGGAATGGACGTCAGGACCGGCCGTCCCCAGGTCTCCTACCGGGAGAGCATCTCCGTGGGATCCGAGGGTGCCGGGAGTTTCGAGAGGTCAATTCAGGGAAGGGGCCATTTCGGCCATGCCCGTCTGCGGGCGGTGCCTGTGAACAGGGGTATAGAGTTCGTGAACATGATGTGCGACCGGGATTTTCCCGCCCATTTCGCCGAGGCGGTGGAAAGAGGTGTAATGGGTTCGGTGGGAGCCGGCCCCCTGGCCGGATATCCCGTGGACGGTATTCGAGTAGAACTGAAGGATGCCCGGGTGCACGAGACCGATTCCTCCGATACGGGATACGCCTACGCCGGAGCAATGGCATTCAGGGAATGTCTCGCGGAGGGAAGACCGGTCCTGAAGGAGCCGGTGATGCGTCTGGACATCATCTGCCCGTCCGATTACGTGGGCGAGGTCATAGGAGATGTTAACGCCCGGAGAGGCAACGTTTTGAGCATGGAGCCACGGGGTGAGGTCCAGTCCATAAAGGCGAGGGTACCACTTGCGGAACTTTTTGGTTATAGTAGCGCCCTGCGTTCATTAACACAGGGACGCGCCGGGTTCTCGATGCAGTTCAGCAGATACGCAAGGATGCCCGAGAACATAACCCGGGGCATTCTGGAACAGATGGGAATAGCCGGGCTGAGCTGATGCCCGGCCGGGAAAAAAGAGAACAGGAGATAGTATTGAAATCCAACAGGTTGAGGATTAAGCTCAGGGCTTACGACCACAGGCTTCTCGACCGCTCCGCGTCGGCCATAGTCCGAAGCGTGGTGAAGACCGGGGCCAGTGTTGCCGGGCCGATTCCTCTCCCGACTAAGAGGTCGATAGTTACGGTACTGAGAAGCCCACATGTTAACAAGAAATCGCGGGAACAGTTCGAGATGAAGGTGCACTCGCGCCTCATCGAGATATCTGACCCCAACGAAGAGACCGCAGCCGCTCTCAGGTCGCAGGACGTGCCCTCGGGAGTGGATGTGGAGATGAACGAGATCTGAATTAACCGTTCTTTCTAACTGACCCGGCTCCGCCGGGTTAAGAGAAACGACGCACTGCCGGACAATGGCGGTTGACCGGCAGGCGGGACAAAAGAAACGCTCGTCCCCCCGCCTACATCGGGGACTTCAGCGATGGGAAGTGATCTATGAGCGGAATAATGGCTCGTAAGATAGGTATGACCCGTGTCTTCAGAGAAGACGGGAAAGCGGTTCCGGTCACGGTGCTGGAGGCCCAGCCCAACCCGGTCACCCAGGTGAAGACCATGGAGACCGACGGGTACGAAGCGCTCCAGATTGGTTACAGGAGCCAGAAGAAGCAGCGGTTGAACAAGCCTGTTCTGGGTCACCTGGAGAAAAGCGGGGCCCCTCCGGTCTCCAGGTTCCGTGAAGTTCCCATGCCCGGGCGGGAGGTGTCGGTGGGAGATTTTCTGGACGTCTCCATGTTCGCTCCCGGCGAGAAGGTTGACGTTACCGGACTGACCAAGGGCAAGGGATTCCAGGGTGTGGTGAAACGTCACGGTTTCTCCGGGGGAGACAGTACCCACGGCAACAAGTCCCACAGGGTCCCCGGGTCCATCGGCCAGTGCGCTACTCCTTCCCGGGTCTGGAAGAACAAGAAGATGCCCGGAAGGGACGGGGGAAAGAGGATAACGGTCAGGAACCTGGAAGTGGTGCAGGTGGACTCGGAGAAGAACCTCCTGGTACTCAAGGGAGCGGTTCCCGGTTCCAGGAACGGCTACATACTTATAAAGAAACAGAGATCTGGGGGTGAGGTCTAGTCATGGCTGACGCGATTGTCTACACGATGTCAGGCGAGGAGGTCGGCAGGACCGAACTGCCTGAGGAGATGTTCGGGATGAACGTTTCCACTCACATACTGTGGGAGGCCGTGAGGGCCGAGTCCCTCAACGCCCGGCGGGGAACAGCCTCCACTCTGGGCAGAAGCGAGGTGCAGGCCTCCGGCAGGAAACCCTGGCGCCAGAAGAGCACCGGGAACGCCAGGGCCGGCTCCGTGGCATCCCCCATCTGGAGGGGCGGCGGTGTCACCTTCGGTCCGAAGCCCAGGAAATGGAACATACGGCTGAACAGGAAGGTCAGGCGGAAGGCCCTGGCCGGCATACTCAGCGAAAGACTGGCCGAAGGGAACCTGAGGGTGGTCAGGGAACTGAAGTCCACCGGAAGGACCAGGGAGGTCGCCGACATGCTCAGGAGCCATGAATGCCAGGGCAGAACGACACTGCTGCTCGTCAGGGACGATGATGACCTCCTGAAGAGGGCTTCCCGTAACATTCCCCGTCTGAAGACGGCGGACGCTTCCAGTGTCTCCATTCACGACCTGGTCAATTCCGAAGTCGTCCTTCTATCGGAGGAAGCGGTTGATCTTCTGAAGGGGAGACTGATATGAAGGACGCGAGACAGATAGTCATAAGACCGTTGGTAACCGAGAAGAGCACTCTTCTGAGGGAGAACAAGAACAAGTACGCCTTCAGGGTAATTCCCACCGCCACCAAGAGGCAGATAGCCCAGGCCATAGAGGAGCTGTTCGAGGTCAGAGTTACGGATGTAAGAACGATGAGGATGCAGGGAAAGAAGAAGCGGCTGGGCAGGAGCCTGGGCCGGAGACCATCATGGAAGAAAGCCATAGTCACCCTGGCCGAAGGTGATACCGTGGATTTCTTCGAGGGGGTGTAAGCTGATATGAGCATGAAGCGATGGAAGCCAGCCACTCCCGGTACTCGATTCAAGGTATCTCCGGGGTTCGACGACATAACCAGAGATCATGGCGAAAAATCTCTCATGTCATCCATGAAGAGCAGCGCCGGAAGGAACAGCCGGGGCCGGGTAACCTCGAGACACCGGGGAGGCGGCCACAAGAAACGTTACAGGATAATAGACTTCAAGAGGGACAAGTTCGGCGTGCCGGGGAAGATCGCCACCATCGAGTACGATCCCAACCGCTCGGCAAGAATAGCCCTGGTCCATTACGTCGACGGGGAGAAGAGGTACATGATAGCCCCCGAGGGACTCAAGGTCGGGCAGACTGTACAGTCCGGGCCCGATTCACCTCCCGAGAACGGCAATCATCTCCCCCTCTCCAGGATCCCCCTGGGGTCCACCATTCACAATGTCGAGCTGAAGCCGGGCAAGGGCGGACAGATCGCCCGCAGCGCCGGTACTTCGATACAGCTCATGGCCCGTGAGGGCAGGTTCGCCACCCTCAGGATGCCTTCCCGGGAAACCAGAATGGTCCCGGTGAACTGCATGGCAACTATCGGGGCCGTGGGCAACCCCGAGCATTTCCTGGTGGTGTCCGGCAAGGCCGGGAACAGCCGCTGGAAGGGCCGCAGGCCGCACGTCAGGGGAGTTGCGATGAACCCCATCGACCACCCCATGGGCGGCGGAGAGGGCAAGTCCAGCGGTGGACGGCATCCCTGTTCCCCCTGGGGACAGCTTGCCAAGGGACTGAGGACCAGAAAGAAAAAGCCGTCTGACAAGCTGATAACCAGGCGGAGACCCACAGGAAAAAGGAGGAAGTAGGTTATGGCCCGTTCACTTAAGAAGGGTCCCTATATCCAGGAAAAGCTGGCCGAGAAGGTCAGAAAGATGGAGGCTTCCGGAGAGAAGAAGATCATAAGGACCTGGTCCAGAAGATCCACCATCCCTCCCGAATTCGTGGGACATACCTTCGCCGTTTACAACGGTCGCAAATTCGTACCGGTATATGTGGTTGAGAACATGGTCGGTCACAAGCTGGGGGAGTTCGCTCCCACCAGGACCTTCCGGGGGCATCGGGACACCGATTCCGCCGGCAAGAAGAAGGTTAAGAGTTAGGGAGGGATGGTATGAAGGCTGTAGCCAGAGCGAGATTCGCGAAGGTCCCTCCCAGAAAGGCCCGTTACATTGCGGACCTCATCAGGGGAAGGACGGTCAATCAGGCGCTGTCCATCCTGATGACGGTTCCCAGGAGCGCCTCGCGAATAATAGAGAAAACGCTGGATTCCGCCGTTGCCAACGCCATAGTCAAGGCCGAGGGACAGCGGCTGGATGTGGATGAGCTGGTTGTTCAGAACGTGATAGTCGATGAGGGTCCCACAACAATGAGGTGGAGGCCCAGGGCCCGCGGCCGTGCGACCAGGATAAGACACAGAACGAGTCACATATCAGTGACGGTTGTCAACACCGATGAGACAGCCGAACAGGGACGAGAGGAATAGTATGGGTCAGAAAACCAATCCTGTCGGCCTCCGTCTTGGTATCAGCCGCGGCTGGGATTCCACATGGTTTGCCAGGGGCAGGAAGTATGCCGAGTATCTGAAGGAAGATGCCGACATTCGGAGATATCTGGGTTCCAGGCTGGAGAAGGCCAGGGTATCCAGGATAGAGATCCTGCGGAAGCCCCAGGAGGTGGAAGTGGTGATCTGGACCGCCAGACCCGGCCAGGTGATCGGGAGCAAGGGTTCCAACATAGACAGGATCACCAACGAGCTCAAGGTCCTCGTGGGAGGAAAGACCGTAAGGACCAAGGTGCAGGAAGTAAGAAAAGACAGGTGCGACGCGGTTCTGGTGGCCGACAAGATAGCACGGCAGATAGAGGGCAGGGTCTCCGTGAGAAGGGCGATGAGAATGGCCCTCCGGGACGCCATATCCGACGGTGCGGAAGGCATGAAGGTCTGCTGCGCCGGCCGTCTCGGCGGAGCGGAGATGTCCAGGGTGAACACCTACCATGAGGGCAGGGTCCCGCTTCACACCCTCAGAGCCGATATCGACTTCGCCCGGGATACCGCGCTGACCACCTACGGAACCATCGGCGTCAAGGTATGGGTCTACCATGGAGAGATCCATGAGCCCCCCATATCCGGCACTACGGATGGCAGGTGATCACCGATGTTGATGCCCAAGAGAACCAAGTACAGAAAGCAGCACCGGGGCAGGATGAGAGGCACCGCAAAGGGAGGCGGAACCGTTTCCTTCGGTGAGTACGGACTTCAGGCCATGGAACCGGGCTGGATAACCAGCGCCCAGATCGAGGCTGCCAGGGTGGCCCTCACCAGGCACGTCAAGAGGGGGGGCAAGGTCTGGATTAGGATATTTCCGGACAAGCCCGTCACCTCCACTCCGGCCGAGACCCGGATGGGCAAGGGCAAGGGAGCGGTGGACCACTGGGTAGCCGTGGTCAAGCCCGGCCGCGTGATGTTCGAACTCGAGGGGGTCCCGGTTGAACTGGCCAAGTCCGCCATGAGGCTGGCGGGGCACAAGCTTCCCATCAAGACCAGGTTCATGGTTCGCGACAGAGAGGAGCTTTAGATGAAAGCGCACGAGCTCCGAGCCATGAGCCGGGAGGAACTCGAGGAGCATGCCAGGGAACTCAGGCAGGAACTTTTCAACCTCAGGTTCCGAAGCACTACCCAGCAGCTTGACAATCCCCTGAGAATCAGGACCGCCCGCAAGGATCTGGCCAGGACCCTTACCGTGCTCAGAGAGCTGGATTCGGGGCTTGAATCCGGGCCAGGGGAAGGAAGTTAGAATGGCTGAAACGAGAGTTGGCAACAGAAGGGTCCTTACGGGCACCGTTATCTCCAACGCCATGGACAAGACTGTGATAGTCGAGGTGGCATCCGTCAAGGCGCACCCGGTTTACAGGAAGCGTTACCACAGCACGAAGAAGTACTACGTTCACGATGAAGAGAACCAGTGCGGCATAGGCGACAGGATAACCATCGCCGAGACCCGGCCGCTGTCCAGGACCAAGCGCTGGCGTGTTCTCGATATTGTGCAGCGGGCACAATAGGAGGGATCGCGATGATTCAGCAGGAGACAAAACTGAAGGTTGCGGATAACTCCGGCGCCAGGACCGTCCAGTGCATAAAGGTCCTGGGAGGAACCAGGCGCAGGTACGCATCCATCGGTGACGTGATAGTGGTCACGGTCAAGGACGCCCTTCCCGACGGGGCGGTAAAGGCCAAAGAGGTGAGGAGAGCGGTCATCGTCCGTACCAGGAAGGAACTCAACCGGCAGGACGGAACCTCCGTCCGTTTCGGCGATAACGCCGTGGTCATACTTGATGACGCCTACCAGCCGGTGGCCACCAGGATATTCGGGCCGGTGGGGCGTGAACTGAGAGAGCATTTCATGAAGATAGTGTCCCTGGCCCCGGAGGTGATATGATGCATGTCAGGAAGGGAGACAGGGTCCTGGTCATCACGGGAGAGGACCGGGGAAAGCAGGGAAAGGTCCTGAAGGTCTTTCAGAAGGAGAACCGGGCCATAGTAGAGGGACTGAACCTGATAAAGAGACATACAAGACCCTCTTCCAAGAACCAGCAGGGGGGGATAATCGAGAAAGAGGCACCTATACAGGTCTCCAATCTCAAGGTAATCTGCCCCGGCTGCGGTGAGGCCGCGGGAATATCCCGGAGCAGGGATGAAGAGGGCAGGCTGCAGCGCCACTGCAAGGCGTGCAACGAAACTATTTCAACCGGATAGGAGGTGACCAGTGAGGACGCTGCCGAGACTTGAGAAAGTCTACCAGGAAGAGTTGCGGGACAGAATGAGAGAGCGCTTCGACTACGATAATGTTCACAGGATACCCTGTGTGCAGAAGGTCGTGGTTAACATGGGCCTCGGAAGAGAGGCCATGGAGAACGCCAACAACCTGAAGAACGCTACGGAGCAGCTGGCCACCATAACCGGTCAGATGCCGGTTGTTTCCAGGGCAAAGAAGTCCGTGGCGGGATTCCGCCTCAGGGAGGGTACCCCGATAGGGACCTTCGTGACACTGAGGGGAGACCGGATGTGGGAATTCCTGGACAGGCTCATAACCTTTTCCATACCCCAGGTCAGGGACTTCAGAGGTCTCTCTCCCCGGGGGTTCGACGGACGCGGCAACTACAACTTCGGAGTAGAGGAACAGGCGATATTCCCCGAGATCAACGTGGACAGCATAGACAAGTTCAGGGGAATGAACATAACAATAGTAACGAGTGCTCCCACAGATGAGGAAGCCCTTGAGCTGCTTAAGCTCATCGGCATGCCCTTCCGCAAGAGCACAGGTTAGCAGGGGGTGGTGATAAATTGGCTAGAAAAGCTCTGATAGAGAAACAGAAGAAAACCCCCAAGTTCAAGGTCAGGAAGTACAACAGGTGCTCAATCTGCGGACGGCCCCGGGGTTACCTGAGGAAGTACGGCATCTGCCGCATCTGTTTCCGGGATATGGTCAACAGGGGCCTTCTTCCCGGTGTTCGCAAGGCCAGCTGGTAGGGAGGCGAAAGAATGTCAATGACCGATCCAATAGCGGATATGCTTACCCGGATACGAAATGCTTCCCGTGCCGAGCACAAGATCGTGGATATACCCGCTTCCAATCTGAAGACCTCCATAGCCAAGACCCTCTACAACAGAGGCTTCATAAGGGGTTTCAGGCTCATCGAGGATGATAAGCAGGGTATACTCAGGGTCTATCTCGCATACAGGAACGACCAGCCGCTCATAGTCGGCCTGAAGAGGATATCGAAGCCCGGGTGCAGGGTATACACCGATGCCGACAACATCCCCAGGGTCATGGGTGGAAAGGGCGTCGCAGTCCTCACCACTCCCCGGGGCGTCCTGACCGACGCGGAGGCCCGGAAACAGCATGTGGGCGGCGAAGTGCTGCTGCATGTCTGGTAAGGAGTGGTAGAAGGATGTCACGAATAGGAAAACTGCCTGTTCCGGTACCGGAGAAGGTCACCGTCACCGCGGAGAAGGACCTGCTGAAGGTCAAGGGTCCCAGAGGCGAGATGGAAATGGTGATCCCGCAGGGTATCAAGGTGGAGATAGGCGATGAGATACTGATCACCCGGGAGAGGGATACGAAGGAGCTGAGCAGGCTTCACGGAACCACCAGGGCCCACCTGGCCAACCGTATCCAGGGTGTTTCCCAGGGTCACGGCAGGACGCTCATAGTGGAAGGAAAAGGTTACCAGGCCGAGGTCAAGGGCCGGATACTGGAGATGCAGCTGGGTTTCTCGCACAAGGTTCTGTTCGAGATCCCCCGTGGCCTGGAGCTGGACATAAAGCCGGGCCAGAACTCCTTCACCCTTACCGTCACCGGTATAGACAAACAGCTTGTGGGAGCCTTCAGCGCGGAGCTGTACAGGACCAAGCCGGTGGAGCCATACAACCTGATCGGGTTCAGGTATTCCGATCAGTACGTCAAGCGCAAGGCCGTGAAGACGATAACCTAATGTCAGGAGGAGACTGAGAAATGGCGAGAATGACCAGAAAGCAGCGCCTCCGACGCCGGCATTTCCATATAAGGAAAAGGCTGCATGGAACGGGCGAGAAGCCAAGGCTGCTGGTTAGAAAGACATTGAAGCACATGGAAGCCAGTCTTATAAACGATCTTACGGGGGAGACTCTGCTCACCATCACCACAAAAGCGGGCAGCTTCGCCACCGTCAAGAAGGAAACAAAGACCGAGCAGGCCTCCAGGCTTGGAAAGCTCCTTGCCGACAGGGCCAGGGAGAAGGGCATAGAGCAGGCCGTCTTCGACCGTGGGGGGCATCCCTACCACGGCAGGGTCAGGGCACTGGCCGAGAATGCCCGTGAAGCCGGGCTCAGGTTGTAGAAGGGACAGGCTGGACATTGGATAACAGGAACAAAAGGGATAAAAAGGACAGCTCCGGCAGGAAGAGGGAATCGAAGCTGGAGGAAGCCGGGCTCATCGACAGACTGATAGCCATAAACAGGGTCGCCAAGGTTACGAAGGGCGGCAGGAACTTCGGTTTCAACGCCATAGTGGCAGTTGGCGACGCAAAAGGGAAGGTCGGAGTGGGTCTGGGCAAGGCCACCGAACTGCCCGAAGCCATCAGGAAAGCCCAGGATGACGCCAGGAAGAGCATGATAAGCATCCCTCTCATAGATGGAAGAACGATACCGCACAAGATCCTCGGAAGGCACGGCGCGGGCAAGGTCATGCTCCGTCCGGCCAGCCCGGGAACCGGCGTGATAGCCGGGGCTGCGGTAAGAGCGGTTATGGAGTGCGCCGGCATCAAGGACGTGCTGACCAAGTCGCAGGGCTCCAACAATCCCCACAATGTGGTGAAGGCCGCCATGAAAGGTCTTCGGGACCTTGTCCTGATAGACAGGGTAGGCGGATTGCGCCAGGCCGCGGTTGCCAGAAGGGGAAATGATGGCTGACAGAAAACTGAGAATAACACAGATAAAGAGCGCGATCGGCCGGAAGGAAGTGCAGAAGCGCACCCTGGAAGCCCTGGGGATCAGGAGACTTCATCATACGGTCGTTCACCGGGACAATCCGGAGATACGCGGCATGATAAACAGGGTCGCCCATCTGGTGGAGGTCGAGGAGGTAGATAAATGAGACGCTTGCAGCACCTGAGACCCGCCAGGGGAGCCACCTCGGACTCTTCAAGGCGGGGCCGAGGCAGAGGTTCCGGCAGAGGGGGGACCGGCGGCAAGGGACACAAGGGCCAGCGGGCACGGACCAGCATCAAGCCCTGGTTCGAGGGCGGCCAGATGCCCATTCAGAGGAGAATGAGCCATAAGGGTTTCAACAACGCACGTTTCGCCGTCAAGTACCAGATAGTGAACCTGGACAAGCTGGACAGGTTCGAGGCCGACAGCGTCGTTACGGTGGACATGCTCAAGGATGCCGGCCTCGTATCCTCAAGGATGCGGCCGGTGAAGATACTGGGCAACGGTCAGCTGAAGAAGCCTCTCACCGTATGCGCCCACTCTTTCAGCGCCGGCGCGGCGAAGAGGATTGAGGACGCCGGAGGTACGGTGGAGGTGCTTGACTGATGCGTGGCTTCGAGAACGTCCTGAAGATTCCCGAGCTGAGGAAGAAGATATTCTACACCTTCCTCCTTCTGGCGGTCTACAGGGTAGGAGGTCACATACCGGTACCCGGCATAGACGGCAACGCCCTGAACCAGGCATTCGCCCAGGGGGGCGGTCTGATGGGAATGTACGACCTGTTCGTGGGCGGAGCGCTCAGGAGGGCCTCCGTTTTCGCCCTGGGCATCATGCCGTACATTTCGGCATCCATCATCATTCAGCTGCTGACTTCCGTCTTCCCCTACTTCGAGAGATTGAAGAAGGAAGGCGAGGCCGGCAGACAGAAAATGACGGAGATAACCAGGTACGGAACCGTCATCCTCGCCTTGATCCAGGGCCTGGGAATATCCCAGTACCTTATCGGACTGAACAGCCAGGGGATGATGATAGTGCCCAACCCGGGCATCGGCTTCACCGTCCAGACGGTGGTCACGCTGATAACCGGTACCATCTTCGTAATGTGGCTGGGCGAGAGGATAACCGAGCGGGGAATCGGCAACGGGATCAGCCTGATAATATTCGCGGGCATAGTGGGAAGACTCCCCGGCGCGCTGGTATCGCTCTACCAGGATGTGTTCGTGCTCCAGCAGACCGGTTTCATAACCGCCATCTTCCTCGGAGTGTTCATGTTCGCGGTGGTTGCGTTCGTGGTCCTCATGACGGAATCACAGAGAAGGATACCGGTCACATACGCCAAGCAGGTCAGGGGAAGGAAGGTGTACGGGGGGCAGAGCACCCACATACCGCTGAGGCTCAATACCGCCGGCGTGATTCCGGTGATATTCGCCCAGGCCTTCATGATGTTCCCCAGCAGCGTCGCCATGTTCTTTCCCAACTCGGGGGTAGACACGTGGGTCAACGCTCACCTGGCGCCAGGAAGCGCCATCTACATAACCATCTACACCCTGCTCATCATCCT
>JAWOBF010000081.1:0-11315 GCA_046498225.1 Candidatus Aegiribacteria sp. | reverse complement strand
GAGTGTTCCTCAATACGCACCCGGCGGCCAGCCGGCCGCGTTCAAACCCGCCCAGCCTGTCCAGAAAATCCGCCAGCCTTTCCCGGTAGGATAGCATCCTGCCGTCCCGTCCCTGTCCTCCGGACAGGTCCGACGCCATCGTAACATCCAGGCAGGGAAAGGAGGGCACGTTCCTCTCGCCGGTCTCCACTCCCAGCTGAAGCTCCTCCCCGCAGCCGCAGAGTCCCCCTCCGGCGAAACTCACCGTCCCGCAGTCCTCCACCACCACGCCCTCCCCGATGACCAGGCCGGCGAGCATGCGGGTGGACAGTATCCTGCAGCCGGGGCCGACTTCAGTGTCCCGGAAGGACGCGTCCCTCAGCAGAGGCCCTTCCCCATTGAAGGGGGTCAGGTCCAGCAGCACCTCGCCTTCGAACCTGCAGCTGTCAACCGCGCTGAGGATGGAGCCGGGCCTTACCAGCACCGCGGACCAGTCCGAAGCGGTGCAGCCCCGATCCTCCAGCACTTCTATCTCCTCCCGTGAAAGCCGCTTCCATTCACCGGAAGGACTTCCCCTGTCCAGCAGCTCCCGGGCCGCCAGCCGGAACATCTCGTCCAATCTACTCTGGAACATGTCTCCCTCCGTCACGCCGCGCTTCAGTCCAGCTTTTCCAGGACCGATCTGAAGAATTTCCAGAACCTCTGAAGAGAGGGTATGCTCACCCTCTCGCCGGGTACATGCACGTCCCGTATGTCAGGCCCTATGGATATCATGTCCAGCCCTCCGACCCGGTCACCTATGATACCGCATTCAAGGCCTGCATGAATGCTCTCCACCCGGGGGGGCGCGCCGAACATATCCCGGTGAATGGAGGTCATCTTTCGAAGCATCTCGGAATCCGGGTCCGGTATCCAGCCCGGGTAGGAACCTCCGGAGGAGAATGCGGCGCCGGCCAGCCGGCCCGCTGCCGCTATCCTGTCCGCCAGCGCTTTCCTGGCGCTCTCCAGCGGACTTCTTATGGTGAGGTCCACCAGAAGTTCCGAACCCTCCATGGAGAGAAGCGCCAGGTTGACGGAGGTTTCCACCAGGTCATCCATGACTCCGCTCATCTTCTCCACACCGTGTGGAAGGGCCAGAAGAAGGTCCACGGCCCTCGCGCCCGCCTTCCTCTCCAGTGTGGAACACCGGACGGTGTCTTCGTCCAGGACCAGGTCCAGTTCTTCCTCGATACCCGCGTACTCCGTCCTGAGCCGGGACCTGACGGCCGTGAGCACCTCCTTCACCTTGCCGGTCTTCTCAGGCGGGAACAGTATCAGGGCCTCCGCGTCCCTGGGTATGGCGTTCCTCTTGCTGCCGCCCCGCATGCTTCCCAGGGCGATCTCCACCTCCCGGGATATTCCGGACAGGGCCCTCGCGAGGAACCTTATGGCGTTTCCCCTGTCCTTGTGGATCTCGATGCCCGAATGGCCTCCGCGCAGGCCTGTGACCCTCAGTCTACTGCACGGCGCGTCGCCGGACCTTTCCAGGGGCATGCTGAGCCTGCAGTCCGTTCCGCCGGCGCAGCCTATGGTGAAGGTACCCTGATCCTCCGAATCGAGGTTGATCAGGCGGCCTGCGGTTATCCAGTCCGGGTCCAGGGCGGCTGCGCCCGTCAGTCCCCTCTCCTCGTCTGTGGTGAAAACGCATTCCAGCCGGGGATGGGATACATCCTTCGAATCCAGGACAGCCAGCATCAGGGCCACACCAATGCCGTTATCGGCCCCCAGCGTAGTCTTCGGTGCGGTAACCCAGTCATTCCGTATCACGGGGATTATCGGGTCCGTGTTGAAATCATGGTCGCTATCACCGCTCTTCTCCGGAACGATGTCCACGTGGGCCTGCAGCGCCAGCGCCGGGTTTCCCGCCGCCGAGCCCCGGCCGGGTTTTCGTATGAGCACGTTGTTCCGCCCGTCCCTGCTCCAGTCCAGGTCCCTTTCCCCGGCGAACTCCGCCAGGAAGTCCGCCATACGCTCCTCATGGCCCGAGGGCCTGGGGATCGAGCATATCTCCTCGAACCAGAACCATACATCGGCAGGTTCCAGACCGTTCAGTATTCTCATGTTGTGCTGCCTTTCACTTACTCAAGGCTCCTTCCGTACCAGGAGCCGCTGAGAAAATAGCCGAAGAAGACCTCGCCGGCGCTGATGGAGGGGCCGTCGGCCAGAACCTTCTCCAGGTCCACGCCGTTTTCGGTCAGAAGCGCGCTCTCATTCCTGAAAAGCTCGTTCCCCGAGTCCCTGTCGAACTCGGGATGGAACTGGAATCCCAGCAGCTTCCTCTCCCTGTCCGCGAACGCCTGTATGCGGGTATGATCGTTCCGGGCGATTATCTCCGCCCCCCGGGGAAGTTCCCTGACCCTGTCGAAATGGGATTGAAGAACCCTGACCACCGGCCCCGCTCCAGGTATGGAGAGGCCGCTTCCGGTCATGTCGACGTCTATCCACCCGACTTCGAACCCGTTGGAGCATCTTTCCACGGACCGGGGGCCCAGAAGACCGCGACAGAGAAGCTGATGCCCGTAACAGACGCCCATCTGGGGAATACCCCTCTCGACGCAGGTCCTTATGAGCTCACCCGCCTTCTCAACGAAAACAGCGTCGGAACATATGGAAAGGCTGGAACCGGTGTGCATGACGTGGGTGAAGCCGCGGGGGTCGGGAACAGCGTCACCGAAAAAGACGTAGGAGTCGGTATGGGAGCAGCCTTCCGGAAGCCATTCGGCGAAGAGGGGAGCCTCCGAACGGTCTACGGAATAGTCCAGTATGAGCACTCGCGGTTCCTGCAGCCGCTCAGCTGTGACGCCGGACAATACTCTCTCCGTTCGAGGAAGGTTCAGCCCGCCCTGACCTGATCATTTCATGGAAGTATTCGGGACAGCGATTTCGATCGCTTTCATACCGGGAGGGGCAGATGGCTTGTGACAGACCTATCCGGCCCCTGTCATGGGAAGCTGCGCATCCCCATGAACCTGCAGATACGCCAGCCGTCCCGCTCCCTGACCAGCTCCGCATCGTAGGGGATCTCCACACCCGAGGCGGTAACGAAGAGCACAGGCACCTGAAGCCGGTCGCCGCCGATGGCGAATTCCCCTATCCGCATTTCATACACCGAATAGCGGGACGTCATGATGGGCAGGACGACGGTTCTCTTCAGGTAATCCATGGGGGACCATCTCTTCACTTCGTCCGCCGTGGCGGTATAGCCGGCCGCGGCAAGCCTGGACATTACCCCCTCAGGGTCGCTTTCCAGGTTCTCCTTGAGTATCTCAAGCATGACGTCTATGCCTTCCAGCCCCTCGGCGGATACAAGCCGGGAGACCATCAAGCTGTCACCTGTGCTGAGCGCCCCGAAGAAAGCCTCCAGTACGGCGGTGGGCTGGCTGGGGATCTGCAACTCACGTTCCGCCTCTTCGGCGGTCCCATCGGTGGTATCGGGAGGAATCGAGTCCTCCTCCACCGTCTGGAGCGTATCCTGGGGAGAGTCCTCGATCTCATCGGTCTGGGCGAAGACCGCTGCAGCCGCTGCCAGTATCAGGGCCATCAGAGCTGTTCTTTTCAAGTTCACCCTCCTCGGATTATTGCAGGGCTTTTACATGCGTGCATAATAGTATATATACCCGGCGGGAGCAAACACCTGCTTTCCCGCTCTGCTCCTGATTATACAGTATTCCGGCTGTCTTGTTCCAGCCCCCATGTTCTCAGGGTTTCCATCAGGGTCCGGAACGCCAGGAGCAGACCCTCCTCGGCCACCCATTCCTTTCTCGAGTGAAAGAACTCGCCTCCCGTGGGAAGGTTGACTGTGGGAATGCCCATGAATGAGAGCCTGGACCCGTCCGTGCCTCCCCTTATCGATGATTCCTCCGGCTCCAGTCCCGCCTCCCGGGTACCGCGCAGCGCGTAATCCACAGCCCTTCTGTCCTTCTGCAGTATCTCAGCGGGATTGCTGTACTGCTCGGAAAGCTCCAGGGTTATCTCCGCCTTCGGATAGCGGGCGTTCATCCAGTTCTCCAGGCTCCTCATGGCCTCTATTCTGCGTTCCATTCCGGAAACTGTGAAATCCCTCAGGATCATCCTGACAGTCCCCTCCGCGGTGACCGACGATATGGAAAGCGGGTAGTAGTAGCCCTGGTCGCCGGAGCTGTTCTCCGGCATCTCCTCCGGCTGAATGGATGAGATGATGTCCGCCAGTATCCTGACCGCGTTGACCATGATGCCCCTGGCCGAACCGGGGTGAACCTCCCTTCCCCTGACCCTCCACTCCGCGGACCACGCGTTGAAGGTCTGCGTATCCACCTTGCCCACCGCTCCTCCGTCCACGGTATAGGCCAGCTCCGCGCCGAATCTGTCAGGGTCGAAACCCTCCATCCCGCGCCCTACCTCCTCATCCGTGGTGAAAGCCACCCTCAGGGGAGGCCGGGGGATGCCGGGGTCCTGAATCAGTTCCCTGCATGCTTCCATGATGATGGCCACGCCGGCCTTGTCGTCGGCCCCGAGCAGGGTAGACCCGTCGGAGGTGATTATGGTCCCCCCTCTGTACCTGGGCATATGCTCCGTCTGCCGGGGGTCTATGACAACATCCTCCCTCAGATGGACGGGGTTCCCGTCCCAGTTGCGGTGAACCACCGGGCTGACCCCGCTCCCCGGCGCTTCCGGGGACGTGTCAACGTGGGCCAGAAGACCTATGACGGTGTCGCCGGAGCCTCCCCCCGGAAGGGTGGAGTAGAGGGTCCCCTCTTCGTCCAGTTCCACATCCTCCATGCCCATTTCCTCCAGCTCCCTGCGAAGCAGCTCAAGGAATTCCATCTGTCTCCCGGTAGTGGGACGGGATGAGGAAGACCCGTCGGAGGTTGTGTCGAAGCGGGCGTACCTCATGAACCTTTCTGCCAGTGTCGATATGCTTTTCTGTTCGGTACCGGACATTCTCTCTCCTTTTCACGGCTGGATGACATTATGTATATATAGCCGGGTATCATGGTCCGAACAGTCCGGGACCATACGGCATCCAGCCGTTGCCACCGGGAAAGAAGGTGATAATTGAACTCGTTCAGGGATAGAAGCATTGTATCCATCCGGGACATGTCCCTTGATGATCTGACGAAGGTGGTGGAAACCACGGAAAAGGTCAAGAAGGAAGGTCTTTCGGGATTCCTGAAGGACAAGACCGTGGCCGCTCTCTTCTTCGAGCCCTCCACCAGGACCAGGCTCTCCTTCGAATCCGCGGTATTCAAGAGCGGCGGGTCGGTGTTCGGCATCGCCGACCCCAAGGCCTCGTCCCAGAGCAAGGGAGAATCATTCTCCGATTCCATCAGGACCGTATCCGGCTACTGTGACGTTATCGTCATACGGCATCCGGTGGAGGGCGCCGCCAGAATGGCCTCGGAACTATCAGGCACCCCCGTCATAAACGCCGGTGACGGAGCAAACCAGCATCCAACCCAGACCTTCCTCGACCTCTTCACCATAAAGGAGCAGCTGGGGCGGCTCACCGGACTGCGCGTAGGCATGATGGGAGACCTGAAGTACGGAAGGACGGTCCACTCGCTTGCCCATGCCCTGGGAATGTACGGCAACGACCTCACCTTCATCTCCCCGCCCGTGCTCAAGATGCCGGGGAACATCCTGAAGGAGCTGGACGAGATGAACGTCACCCACCGGACGGTGGAGACTCTGGAGGACGCGGCGGAAGCCGGGCTGGACATACTGTACGTCACCAGGATACAGAAGGAGCGCTTCGGCGACCCTCAGGAGTACAAAAAGGTGGCCGGCACCTACAGGATAACCCGGGAATCCATCAGTCTGCTGGGGGAGAAGCTCAGAATAATGCACCCCCTTCCCAGGGTGGACGAGATAGCGGACGAGGTGGACATGACCCCCAACGCCATCTACTTCATCCAGGCGCACAACGGGATACCGACCAGACAGGCGCTGCTGGGCCTGGTCACCGGAGGTCTCGAATGATGGGCAGAACATACAAGGTCTATTCCATAGAGAACGGCACCGTGATAGATCACATTCCAACACCTCTGGCGCTGAAGGTCATTCGCATCCTGGGCCTGGAGAACGAGGGAATAATGACCATCGGCATAGGATTCAGGTCCGACAGGCAGCCGGGGGGCAAGGATATAGTCAAGGTGGAGAACAGGGAACTGTCCCATGACGATACCAACAGGATAGCCCTGATAGCGCCTGACGCCACCATCAACATCATCAAGGACGGAAAGGTCTTCGAGAAAAGACAGATCAAGCTTCCGGAGGAGGTCAGCGAGATCATGTCCTGCCCCAATCCCAACTGCGCCACCAACGTGCTGGGGGCAGCCACCCGCTTCCTCCTTGAGGACCGGGAGACTGTCACCTACAGGTGCCGCTACTGCGAAAGGGCCACCGAGGTCAACGCCGACCTGCTCACCCCCAGGTAGGATTGCCGAGATGTTCAGCCAGTAACGGTTCTCATCTCGGGAGGGACTGTCGTTTTCCCCCTGTGGATTCGGAGGCGATGATAGCAGCACCCAGGGCCCCTGTGATGCGGGGGTCGGGGGGGGATTCAATTTCAATTCCGGTTTCCTCCCGAAGTGCGTTCCGTACTCCCTCCAGCTGTGCCACACCGCCGGTGAAGACGAGTCTTTCGCGAACTCTTGCCCTGCCCGCCATTGAGAGGGTCCTGCTCGCCACGGACTGGAATATCCCGTTCAGTATGACATCTGCACTGCTGCCGCTCTGAAGCAGGCCTATTATCTCGCTCTCGGCGAACACGGCGCACATTGAAGATATGTCGACACTGCCTGCATCCGGATCGACGCTGCCGTTCATCTTCGAGACCGGAATGCCGAGAATGCCACCGGCCATCTCGATGAACCTTCCGGTACCCGCGGCGCACCTGTCGTTCATGACGAAATCCACAGGTCTTCCATCTTCATTGAGTTCAATCAGCTTCGAATCCTGACCTCCTATGTCTATCACGGTTCCCGCGTCCGGAAAGAAGTACGATACTCCCCTTGCGTGGCAGATTATCTCCGAGCAGGAGCTGTCGGCGTCGCTGAAGTAGTTCCTCCCATATCCGGTGGAGGTCACACCTGCTAAATCCTCTCTGCTGATACCTGCTGTGGCGAGAATGCTGCAGAAGGCCCTTCTGCCGTTTTCGATGGGTGAATTGCCTGTATCCGTAACAAGAGTTTCAACAACCTCGGCTCCGTCGTAGAGGACCACCTCTATTGAACGGGCGCCGATATCGATTCCACAATTAATCATATCATCTCCAGCATCGTCTGTATCCTGACAGAGAGTCTCTCCCTGTCCGACTCGGAGTAATCGGTGTCGACCTTCAGATAGGAGATCCCCAGGTCTTCCCTAACGTGTTTCTCCAGCCGCCATGATTCCACACTGTACGTCAGGCATGCATGCCATACAAGGTCAACAACCGCATCAGCGCTGAAATCCTTCGCCAGTCTGTCTACCAGTTCCATCCTTCCAGTGTTTGGCGTCATGCAGGAACACGGGATTTCGAAGTGCTTCCTGGCAATTGCCTCCAGTGGTCTGCCGGTCTTCTCCTCGGTGAG
This sequence comes from Candidatus Aegiribacteria sp., assembly GCA_046498225.1. Classification (GTDB taxonomy): domain Bacteria; phylum Fermentibacterota; class Fermentibacteria; order Fermentibacterales; family JCC-6; genus Aegiribacteria. The sequence goes on along the minus strand of JAWOBF010000081.1, from coordinate 3,744 downwards.
CGTATCAAGGGGCTTCCAGCCGGAGCAGGTCTCCTGCACCACCACCACTCCTCCGCACTCCTCGATGATCTCGATTACCTTGAAAGTACCGCTGGACATGGGGCATCCCGTCAGAAGAACTCTGGGCGAACCAGGTGAACAGACAGGCTCATTCCTGGTCTTCACCTCTTCGATGAACCTCTCGAGCATCGCGTGATGCTCCGCAAGGCCCGATATCCTGTATCTGAGGCGGGCCAGTTCAAGTCCGCTGACTATGGAGGGTCTGTGCCTTCCCAGCTCAAGAGCCCGTCTGAGCAACCGGCGTTCCCTGTTCATGACGGAGATGGCATCCTCAAGGTCCTCATCGGTTATTTCTCTGTCGAACTGTGTTCGCAGCGCCTCCCTGAGCTTTTCCACTTCGGCCATCCAGTGACGAAAGGCTTCCGGTTCAGCCACCTTCTGCGTGAGTTCGAGTATGTGCTGCGGTTTTCTGTCTGCGATCAGCTCGTACATTTTCTTCTTTCCGTCGCAGGTCGTTTCCGCTATAACGATGTCCGATACCACGAAGAAGGGACACCTGCTTGTGAGGATGTATCCGAAGGAGGATTTGATCAACGGGCAGAGGTTGGAGGGCAGCACGGTCTCCGCCGCCGGTATCGTTCGCCTGCTGCCGCCGCAGAGGCATACCGGAAGGGCACCGGCGGCGAGGATTACCTCCCTGGGAGTGAATTCGCAGTAGATTCCCGCCACTCCCATTCCCCGGCGTTTCTTCTCTCTGACCAGGTCCACTTCCTCTGACACGGAGTTGCGGAACCACTGGAACGGATCCTTCATGTCCGGCACCTCCTGCCTGCCGGTGAATGATGCTCCCGCTGGAAACGATGCCTTTCTACCGTCCCTCAGAAGTTCCATGAAACCCTCCATGCGACTGACAACCTGCTCACTGTGTCGTCCGGGTGAGAAGGGGACATCGAAGGACAGTACCGGTATCTTCAATTCAGCCTCGACCGCGCTCTTCACCGCTCTCTCGTCCCAGGCACAGTGGCTGGCACCGGAGATGCCGGAGATGATGATACCCTCGGCCCCGGTTTCAGCAGCACCCCTGACGATCCTCTCCGCCCTGAAACGCTGTGAACCTGTCATGCAGTCATCAAGGCAGTTTTCGGCCACCGCATCCACCGGATGTTTCGATTCCGACAGAGGCATGAAGGCGTGGGAGATAAGGTACTCCGTACCGGCTACGCAGCCGCCAAGATCCTCCAGCAGTGTTATGAGTGATGCATCGGTCGGGGGTGTGACCCAGAAGACGCGCAGTGGCTCTTCGCTGCCCAGGGGAGATTCGTTCCGGTAAAGCCTGTCTCTGACAAGATGGAGAAGTCCCTCAAGCACCCTGACCGACTCCTGCGGCTCCGAACATGCGTGTATGGCGACGAACTCCGCCAGGAACATCTCCAGCCCCGGCAGCGGAGGCCGTTTCGCCCTGTAGACCAGTTCTCTCAACTCCCTCACCTGACCGCGGATCATGTTGAAATTCCGCAGGCTTCCTTTCAGCAGCTCCTCATCACGGCTGCTGCCGGTAAGCTCCTCCATCGCTTCCACTACCCCGGCCAGCTGGTTCCCGACGAAACGGATGGCCCGTTCCTTTCTCTCTGCCCTGTTCCAGGGATTCCAGCCATCGGCGGAGACAGCTTTGCCGCAGTCCTCATGGGCGGCCATCTCCCACCAGTGGACCGGGTAACCAAGTCCTTCAATCAGCTGCATGATGGCTGAGAAGTCGTCACAGCATGCTCCCACCCCGGCTATGCAGAGATCCGGCGGGGGGAAGTAGTCCAGAGTTACCATGGCCCCAAGAGCGGCTCTTACGAAGCAGAGTTCCTCCCCGGCTCCGAGTTTGGCCGCTTCGTCCAGAAGGTGGGTCTCCTCGGAGAAGCAGGGGGCCCACCAGAGCTCGTCGGCGTAGAAGGTCAGTGTCTCCGGAAACCCGTACGTGAGAACCGGCACCTGGCCCAGGTCCTTCATCGCGGCTACGATCCTCCACCCCTTCTCCTTTGCCAGGAAGAGCCTGTCCTTCTCGCTGAACAGGAAGGCCCACAGCCTCAGGGCTTCCATGGAGCTGTCGAACTTCAGCCGCCGCAGAAGCAGGTCTCCCCTGCAGGAGTACTCGTACTGGCTGAAGAGGTACTCGACCCCTCCCGGGATCAGGTCTCTGAGGGACCTGCACTCCTCCCTGAAACGGTCAGGTATCCCGGACATTCTGGTATGCCAGTCCGTTACCGATATCCTTGCCGGTTCGTCCCTCATACGATCTCCAGAGTATCCAGGAAAGCTTCGATCCTGTTCCGCTGGCGTAAAGCCTCTCCCTGTCCGTATCCGGTATCTATGACAAGTACAGGTACTGAAATCCTTCCACGGAACCTCTTCCGCTCGGTGTACCAGAGGTCGCAGAATTTCAGCGTTTTCACCACGAGACCTCTGCAGCCCTGCGATACGGTCATGTTCTCCAGGTACTGGAAAAGGGCATCGTTCGGTCTGGAACGGGGGCATTTCAGTTCCTGGAACGAACCGCGGGCCAGCTCGCCCGGCATGCCGGATGATGGCAGGGCGTCACTTTCCTCACAGTGTATCGACTGGAGTCCGGTGCAGCCGAGCTGCAATACTCCGACGTTCCTTTCCTGAAGCATCCGCATGATGTGAATATCTTCCAGAACCAGCGTGCTTCCGGTGAGTCCGATCGTAAAGCGGGGTTCGTACTCCCCGGCCAGCCGCAGAAGTGAACGAAGCTCTCCCTCCAGTCCCCGGGGATCGGCGACATGATACAGGTTGAAAAGCCAGTGCAGGTCCAGGGGCGCAACGGTTCCCGACAGGGCGGCCTGCCTCAGCACACGCCCGGCAGCCCTCCGCCACTTGAGATGCTGCAGCGCCCTGTCCTCGGAGTATTCCAGGCCCGCCCTGCTCCCGGCGTGTCCGACGAAGTCCTCAAGCTGCTCGGCGTAGTAGTCCCGGGCGCTCTCTGTCCTGGTCGAGGGAAGCTGTACCGTGTAAACCGGCACTGACTCCTGCAGGAGAGAGAAGCACCTTCTGGTCTGATCGCAGGTGCAGAGCCCCATCCAGACATCCACAAGGCTGAACGGCTCCTCCCCTGATTCGATCCCTCCGAGCAGTCCCCCGATCATGGGACAGATATCCGGCCTGACCATCCTGCCTCCGGCATCCTCCAGGGCTCGGGTGAATCCATGAAGGATTCTCAGAGGCCTGAACCCCAGCCCAGCGGCCAGGGCTTCAGGAAAGGCGGAACAGAGGTAACCCAGTGTCAGACCTCCGTCTTCCCTGAACGATCCGATACGGTCCAGTTCTCTCAGGATGCCGTCCCTGCAGACATCCTGCATTCCGGAACGGGGCTCGGTCACTTCTGCTCCTTAATCCCCACTAATCTGACCCTGCCGAAACCACCGTTCCTTGCAGTCTGTCCCATGAACATCATCTCGCAACCCATGGCCCGGAGCATCTCCTCGTCCCAGCCGGTTATCCTTAGTGCATCGAAGTAGAGCTGGTCGGTGAGCATCCTGATGTAGAGTTCGACGTAATCCGCGAATTGCTCTGTGAGATCCTCGGAGCTTGCAACACTGAAACCGTTCTCAGAAAGTACTTCTTCGTACTTCCCTCTGCTGTAGACATGGGGGAATTTCATGAAGGTGCAGATTCTGAGGGCGGTTTTCCCGTCCATTTCCGACGGGCCTTCCACCCAGTCTGAAAACGCGATGGTTC
>JAWOBF010000115.1:0-43185 GCA_046498225.1 Candidatus Aegiribacteria sp. | reverse complement strand
TACTCCAGGGGGTTCTCGCCGATTATTAGGGCCGCCCTGAGATCACCTTCCTCCAGTATCTGCCTGAGTTCCTGGCTGGATGAGGCTCCGGGAAGCTTCTTCTCAACCGCAACCCTGCCCGGAAGGAACGCGGGATCGGCTCCCATAACCTCCAGTCCGGCGCTGTTGGCCAGCAGCCTCGGCAGAAAGATATCCGACTTCTTCCTCGCTTCTCTCAGAAGCAGGGTCAGGTCGGCGAAGATTTCCATGTCGTCCGGTGAAGCGTCCTGTGCGCGGTCCGGGCTGTGGATGAAGACCACATTGCCGGAGTAGCGCAGGAGTTCGGCGGTCTCGTAGATATCCCCCTCCTCAACCCCGGCCTTCGCGGCGGCCAGCTCAACTGAAACGTTCCTGCCCTCCAGGAAGCTTTCTCCTCCCCGGATCGAGCCGGGGTCCACGTCCCCGTCGTCTATGAGAACCTGCATCACAGCGTTCCAGAAGATCGACGCCCTTCCGCGCATGGGATCCACGGCCAGTGCCGCAAGATGCTCATCTGTGGCGTCGAGGATCGAGTTGGATACCACAAGCCTGGCGCCATTCCTTACCGATTCTATCACGTCTACAGCCAGTATCAGATGGTCCGACTCCAGCGAAGTGTTGTTGCACACTATCAGGTCGGCGTCCTTGAGGCATTGCCTGTCCGAAGTGGATGCTGTGAATCCGAATGCGGGATCCAGCGCTCCGGACCTTCCCGCACCGGAGAGGATGGCCAGTGAACCGACGTTGTTGGTGCCTATGCCTTCCCTGGCTATTCTGGAGGCAAGGCTCATTTCCTCGTTGGTCAGCTCCGGCGAGACGAAGACGGCAACGCTTTCGGGACCGTGCTCCCCGGCCGCCTTCCTCAAACCTTCCACGATGTTCGAGCCGGCTGTCTCGAAGCTTGCGGGCCTGTAGGAATACCCCTCCTTCTCTAGGGGCCCGGTAATCCTGTCCTGCTTGATGAAAAGTTCCTGGCCGAAACGCCCATACCTGCAGAGATAGTCACCGGGAACTCCGGATGAAGTTATGTAGTACCTGCCTTCCCCGAATGTGTTCACCGTAACTTCGCAGCCGAGAGAACAGAAACCGCAGCGGGTTTTCACCTCCCGGTTCTCCAGGCATGCCCTTCCGGGGAATGGATACTTCACGGTAAGCGCCGCCGTTGGGCAGGAGTCCACGCAGTTGCCGCAGCTGACGCAGCTGGTGGCAACCAGCGGGTCATCCATCGCGGGCCGCATCTCCGTCCTGAAACCTCTGTTCACCAGCCCCAGGGCGGATACGGGAAGAACCCTGGCGCACGTTCTGATGCATCTGGAGCAGAGTATGCACTTGTTGGGGTCGTAGGAAATGTAGGGATGACGGTCGTCTACCCTGTGCTTTCGCGCGTAGCCCCTGAAATGCTCCATGTCCACGCCGTATTCCTCGGCGTAGAGCCTGAGGCTGCAGTCATCGAACCTGACGCATCCGCATGACAGACATCTTTCGCATTCATGGACGTTATCCTCCGGTTCGAAACCGGTGGAGACCTCCACGAAGCTGTTGCGTCTTTCCTCCACGTCGATGAGGTGGGCCTCGTGACGGGGAGACTCCTTGATTTCTCCCAGTTCGGCATGGCCGGGCTTGGACCAGAAATCCTTTCTCACCACGAACGGCTCGTCCGGCAGCTCTTCGCCCAGCAGCCAGCCCCTTATGGCCCCGGCCGCCTTCTGGCCGTCACGAATGGCGTCTATAGCCACTGTAGGGCCGTCGTCGGCGGCATCACCGCCTGCGAAGACACCTTCCACGTTGGTCATCATGGTCTTCCCGTCGATCATGTAGGTGTTCCAACGGGTAAGGTCCAGCTCCTGGCCATCGGTTTCCACCAGGCCGTCCAGCACCGTGTTCTGACCTATCGCGGAAATGGCCAGGTCACATGGAAGTTCGAATTCCGCGCCCTCGATGGGTACAGGTCTGCGCCTGCCAGAGGAGTCGGGTTCCCCCAGCTTCATTCTCTGGCACTTGAGGGCCGCCAGCCTGCCATCCTTCTTGACTATGCCGGCGGGAGCAGCCAGCTCCATTATCTCGATGCCCTCATCCAGGCAGTCCTCTATCTCCATCTCGTCAGCCGGCATCTCCGCTTTTGTCCTCCTGTAGAGAACTATCACCTTGTCCGCCTTCAGCCTCCAGGCCGTCCTGGCGGCGTCCATAGCGGTATTGCCGCCACCGACAACCACAACCGTGCCGGAAACTGGCTCCGGGTTGTCGGCCTTCTCCACAAGGAAGTCCGCACCTGTCACCACGCCTTCGGTATCGTACTCGCCCTCCACCCGCATGGACTTGCCGGTCCACGCTCCCGGGCCGACGAATACAGCGTCGTGCCGCTCACGCAGTTCCTTCAGAGAGACATCCCTTCCGACCCTGACGCCGCACCTTATCTCGGCTCCGGCACGGCAGATGTAGTCTACCTCCCGGTCGAGTATCTCATCCGGCAGCCTGTACTCGGGAATGCCGTACCTGAGCATTCCTCCAGTCCGCTGGTTCGCTTCGTAGATAACGGGCTTGATGCCGTTTCTGCCAAGGAACCATGCGGCGGTGAGCCCTGCCGGACCGGATCCCACGATCCCCACGGTCTTCCCGGTGTCCGGCATGCACTCCGGTTCGGTGGCGTAGGCTTCGGGGGAGTCGGATACAAATCTTTTGATATTGTTGATGGCAACCGAGGCGTCGATGTCCATCCTTCTGCACTCGTCCTCGCACTTCCTGACGCAGACCCTTCCGCAGACGGCGGGCAGAGGGTTGGTCTCCCTGATGAGGTCGACCGCCTTTCTGTACTGTCCCATGGCCGAGAGGGCTATGTACCCCTGGGCGTCTACTCCGGCGGGGCATCCCTCCATGCAGGGAGAGACACAGTCGGCGTAATGATTGGAAGTGAGGAGTTCCAGAGCTGTCTTTCTGGAGGCCGTTATCCTCTCGTTCCTGGTCTCCACCTCCATGTCGGGGGCAACGCGTGTGGCGCAGGCCGGGACCAGGTTGTTCCTGCCCTTTACCTCCACCACGCATACGAAGCAGGAGCCGTAGGGCTCAAGCTCCGGCGAATGACAGAGGGTAGGTATGTCGTCCAGCTGGTTCTCCTGAACCACTTCGAGGATGGTCTTTCCCGGAGTGGCCTCGATCTTCCTGCCGTTGATCTTCAGTGTGATCTTCTCCATTGACCGCTCCTACCTTGTTACTACCGCGCCGAAATTGCAGCTGGTCAGGCACTTGCCGCATTTGACGCAGACTTCGCTGTCTATGACGTGAACTTTCTTGACCTCGCCCGAAATGGCGTCCACCGGGCAGTTCTTCGCGCACAGGGTACAACCCACGCATTTTTCCGGGTCTATGCTGAACTCCACAAGGGCCTGACATTCCCCGGCGGGACACTTCTTGTCGAAGATGTGGGCCCTGTACTCGTCAGGGTAGTAGCGGATGGTGGTCTGGACCGGGTTGGGAGCCGTCTGTCCCAGGCCGCAGAGGGATGCCTCCTTGATCTGGATGGAGAGCTGCTCCAGCCTCTCGATGTCCTCCGGAACTCCCTCTCCCCTGGTGAGCCTTTCCAGGATCTCCAGCATCCTGAGGGTACCTATCCTGCAGAATGTGCACTTGCCGCAGGATTCCTTCTGGGTGAAATCCAGGAAGAACCTTGCTATCTCCACCATGCAGGTATCCTCGTCCATGACCACCATTCCCCCCGAACCCATTATGGCCCCGGTTGCGGGAATGGACTCAAAGTCCACGGGAGTGTCCTTCATACCGGCGGGAATGCATCCCCCCGAAGGTCCCCCCATCTGAACGGCCTTGAACTCCTTGCCCTGTTTGATGCCTCCGCCGATCCTGAAAACCAGGTCCTCAATGGTAGTGCCCATGGGCACTTCAGCCAGACCGCCGTGAACTACTTTGCCCGCCAGGGCGAATACCTTGGTGCCGGGGCTTTTCTCTGTCCCGAAGGCGGTGAATGCCTCCGGACCGTTCATGATTATCCAGGGTACGTTGGCGTAGGTCTCCACATTGTTGTTATTGGTCGGTTTCTTCCATAGCCCCTTCTCCGCGGGGAATGGAGGCCTTATCCTGGGCATTCCTCTCTCCCCCTCGATGGAGGCGAAGAGAGCCGTCTCCTCACCGCAGACGAATGCTCCGGCCCCCTGCTTGATCTTGATGTCGAAATCGAAGCCGGAACCCAGTATGTCCCTGCCCAGATAGCCCCTTTCCCTGGCGGATGCTATGGCGATTCGAAGCCTTCTTATGGCCAGCGGGTACTCCGCGCGGCAGTATATATAGCCGAAGGTTGCTCCTATAGCCCTGGCGCAGATTATCATGCCCTCCAGCACCGCATGCGGGTCTCCCTCCAGGACCGACCTGTCCATGAATGCCCCCGGGTCTCCCTCGTCGGCATTGCAGACAACGTACTTCTGATCGCCCTCATTGGCCGCAGCAAAGGACCATTTGAGTCCCGTGGGAAAGCCGGCGCCGCCCCTGCCCCTGAGGCCGGAATCCTTGATGACCTCGATTATCTCTTCAGGTTCCATTTCCGCAAGGGCTTTTCTTACTCCCCGGTACCCCCCGGCCGCCTCGTAGTCCTCGATGGATTCCGGGTCGATGGTGCCGCAGTTGCGCAGGACTATCCTTTCCTGCTGGTCCAGGAAGCCGCATTCGGCTCCCGATGTCTCCCCTTCCGGGCTGCGGGTGTATACCAGGTTCCCGTCCTCTATCGGCTGGTCTTCAAGTACATGCCTCTGGAATATCTCCTCGGCCGACTCGGGTGTGACACCTCCGTAGATAACGCGGCTGCCACCCTCCCTTATCTCCACCAGAGGTTCCCGGTAGCACATGCCGATGCATCCGGTCCTGGCAAGGACGCAGACATCGGAATGCTCCCGGGCGAGTTCCTCCAGCCTGTCGTAGGTCGCCTGGGCCCCGGCGGAGAGACCGCAGGTGCCCATTCCAACTACCAGCTTCTTCATATCTTGCTCCAGACATTCTTCATTTTAGAACAGCTTGCAGGATATACGGATTTTGTTCAGGATGCTCCGGCCACCGTATCTGCGCCCTCGGCGGCCTTCTTCCTGTAATTGCGCAGTATCTTCCGCACCGAGGCCGGAGTGAGCCGGCCGTGGGTGTCATCGTTCACCATCATCACCGGAGCAAGGGAGCAGCACCCGATACACGCGACGGTGTTCAGAGTGAACAGCCCGTCATCGGTGGTGTCGCCCTCCTCGATCCCCAGTTCATCCTCCACGGTTTCCCTGATGAGCTTCGCCCCGGAAACATGGCACGCGGTACCGGCACATACCCTGATGACGTACTTACCCATCGGTCTGAGCCTGAACTGACTGTAGAATGTTATTACACCGTAGATGTCCGATTCCGGAATTCCCGTGGCACCGGCGATATAGGTGATGGCACGCCTAGGAATGTAGCCGAAGTGCTCCTGTGCGGACTGGAGAAGGGGTATCAGCTCACCCGGCTGGCCCTCGTACCTCCACAGCCTGTAACTGAAGTTCTCTTTCTTGGCAGCCGTTTTCATCACTCCCTTCACGCACTCCGTGCAGTCAGACCGGCTAGAAGGACGGAGAGCCGGAAATTGATACCGTTAATACTCAGCCGATAGGTGCGTCAATCCTCGATAAGCTTGATCACCTTTGCTTCCCGTACCCTGAGGACACCATCGATCTGATTGAGTTTCTGAATGATTCGGGGCGTCTTGCCCATTGTTCCATGACCCGTGATCATACCCACCAGCTTGGTGCCGTCTTCAATGACGTCACAGAACACAACTTCGTCGATAAAGAACACCGTAGTGAATATCTGCTGTATCTCATCCGGATCGATATCAACGATTATATAGCTCATTGTGCCCGGCTGCCTGCGGGCTTCGGCCTGGGCGTCGCCTTTTACCGCTTCCTGGTATGTTTCGATGAACTGATCAACGTCCCTGTCCAGTTCAGGCCTTTCCACTTCCGACATGGAAACCACCTCTATACCGTCCATGGCCCTGACCCTGCCGAATATTCTCTCTATCTCTTCGCTGGAGGACGCCTGTGCCAGGAGTATTATATCGAAGTCGCCCCTGACCGCGTCACAGGATGCTATTCCGTCCATCCTGTAGAGGGCGTCATAGATCTCCATGCTTCTTTCCGGGTCGGTGATCTTTACCGTCAGGTAGGCGCTGACAGATTCCCGCATGCCCTGGTCGACAGCTTCTTCAGGAGAGGAAGTATCTGTCCTTCCGGGTGAGAGTTCCTCCAGGGCCCCAACAAGGTCCGAAATCTCGAACGGTTTGTCCAGATAGCCCGTGTTGTGCTCGGAGAGGGCCGTCAGCATCAGACGCTCGTCTCCGAAACCGGTTATCACCAGTACCGGAAGGTCGGGATACTGGTTCTTGATTACCTTGAGGATCTTGAGACCGTCGATGTCGGGCATGAAGATATCCGTTACCAGATAATCGTAGGCGATCCCCTTCTCCCGGGCCTGGTTCAGTTCATGTATCGCGGATATGCCGTCGGGGCAGGCAACTACGGAATATCCCTCCTGCGTGAGCCCTACTGTCAGATTGCGGCGGATCTCCGCCTCGTCATCGATAATCAGCACGCGGCCTTTCAATTGATGCCTCCTCTATTCAGCTTGATCCGTTCCCGAGAATGGTGGAACGCTAAGTTCCCCCGTCTACAAAGTCAAGAACGATGGTGTTCAATGGACCTCCGCCCTGCAGAGGTCCATGGCCCTGTCAAGGTCGACCCAGCGGCCGGAACTCAGGTACAGGTTCATGGCCCGGGCAGCCCTGCGTCCGTGACCCATGGCCAGAATAACTGTAGCCGCTCCAAGCACTATGTCCCCTCCGGCGAAAACCCCGGGGACCGATGTCTGTCCCGTTATCTCATTCACCACGATACCACCCCATCGCGTGACCTCAAGCTCGGGGAAACACTCGGGTACGAGAGGGTTCGGGCTGTTGCCTATGGCGACGATAAGAACGTCCGCCTCCTCCAGGGACTCACTTCCCTCTACGGGTATCGGCCTTCTCCTGCCCGACGCATCCGGTTCGCCGAGTTCCATCCTTATCAGCTCGGCGCCCTTTAACCAGCCGTTATCCTCTCCAATGAGCCTTACAGGGTTATGGAGCAGATGAAACTCCACGCCCTCCTCCTTTGCGTGATGGATCTCCTCCAGCCGAGCCGGCATCTGCTCCTCCGCTCTTCGGTAGACTATCAGGGACCTTTCCGCTCCCATCCTGAGAGCTGTGCGAGCGCAGTCCATGGCAACGTTGCCTCCGCCCACTGTAATGACTTTTCTTCCCTTCACTATGGGTGTGTCCGCACCGGGAAAATCGTAGGCCTTCATCAGGTTGGCCCTTGTAAGATACTCGTTGGCGGAAAGCACTCCGAGAAGGTTCTCTCCATCTATCCTCATGAACCTGGGCAGTCCGGCACCGGTTCCGATGAAGACAGCGTCGAAGTCCTCGAGTACTTTACTTAAGGGGAGGGTCCTGCCGATCACGTAATTGTACCTGAACTTGACACCCATGCTCTCGAGGTTGTCCACCTCGCTCTGCACGATATCCTTGGGCAACCTGAACTCCGGGATACCGTACACCAGGACCCCCCCGGCTTTGTGGAGAGCCTCGAACACAGTTACGGCATGGCCGAACCTGACCAGGTCCCCTGCCACAGTGAGACCTGCCGGGCCTGCCCCGATGACGGCCACCTTCCTGCCGGATGGCTTTACCTCGGGAGGGGCTTCCCCTTCACCGTTCTGCCTGTCCCAGTCTGCTATGAACCTTTCCAGCTTGCCGATCATCACGGACTCGGCGGGATCCTTACGCGCCTTCCCCACCGTGCAGAAGAGCTGGCACTGCTCCTCCTGCGGACACACCCTGCCGCATACCGCCGGCAGCAGGTTCTTCTCCTTCATCCTGCGAATTGCACCTTTGAAGTCTCCATCCTCTATCAGCCCGATGAAGCCGGGGATGTCAATGCCTACCGGGCATCCTTCGACACAGAATGGAGTTTTGCACTGCAGACACCGACCGGCCTCCTCTACAGCCATCTCCGGGGTATAGCCCAGTGGAACCTCATCCAGGTTATGGACCCGCCGGGCGGGGTCCTGCTCGGGCATGGGCACCGGAGGTATCTTCAACCTGTCCTTCACATTCATCGGGCACCCCCTTCCAGCATCGCGTCAAGCCTGCATCCAGACTCGGAGGAAAAGCAATCAAGCGCTTCCCTCTCCTCCGTCCCATACGTTTTCAGCCTGGTCATAAGCTCGCTGAAATCCACCTGGTGCCCGTCGAATTCGGGACCGTCGACGCAGGCGAACTTCACGCTGTCACCGACGGTAACCCTGCAGCATCCGCACATCCCGGTCCCGTCGACCATTATGGGATTGAGGCTCACAATAGTTGGTATCTCGTACTCCCGCGTAAGATCACAGACGCATTTCATCATTATCGGGGGGCCCATGGCCACACACTGCTGGAAACTTTCACCTATCTCCAGGAGGTTCCTGATGGAATCCGTAACGAACCCCCTGCACCCGCTGGTTCCATCATCCGTCGTGACCACTATCTCGCTGCTGACCCGGCGCATTCTATCCTCAAGGATCAAAAGGTTCGATGACCGGGCGCCGATTATGCTGGTCACGTGGTTGCCCGCCTCACGCATGGCCCTGGCCACCGGGTAGAGGGGGGCAATGCCGATGCCTCCACCCACGCACAGCACCCTGCCGACTTTTTCGATAGTTGTTGGCCGGCCCAGAGGTCCTGTGACGGTTGGAATGGTTTCTCCAACCTCCAGCGTTGTCATTTGAAGCGTTGTCTTCCCCACTGCCTGCACGATCAGAGTGATGCTCCCTTCATTCCGGTCTACTTCGGCTATGGTTATCGGTATCCTCTCTCCATCATCGCTTATCCGCACAATTACGAACTGACCCGGCTCACGGTATTCGGCCACGTCCGGCGCTTTGATCTTGTAGAGCCAGATATCCGGCCCCAGTTTCTCCTTGTGCAGGATCTGGTACATAGGTCCCCCCAAACTCGTGAGTGGCTCCTGGGACCGCCGCTGTGTTCTTGCGACCATCCGCCCGGCGGTCCAGCCGGAAAGGCATTGTCAACGTTTCACAATATCCTCTGACAATAACACGGTCAAGTAGTCAGTATTTCTTCCGCCGGCAGCAGTACTTGACGCAGGGGGATGCAAGTGACTAGGCTACTAATCCTTGGTGTACGAATAGGAAATCGTTCAGATTCCAATACCCTTTGTGCTTAACCCTTTACCCCCGAGAGGAGGGACTGGCAGATGCTGGAAGAACTTTACCAGAAGGTGGTGGAGAAGGATCCCGCGCAGCCGGAGTTCCATCAGGCTGTGAAAGAGGTTCTCGACTCGCTGGAAGTGGTCCTGGAGAAACACCCCGAATACCGCAGGACCAGGATACCCGAGAGGATAGTGGAGCCCGAGCGGGTGATAATGTTCCGGGTACCCTGGGTGGATGATGACGGGGACGTTCACGTGAACCGCGGATTCCGCATCGAGATGAACAGCGCCATCGGGCCGTACAAGGGCGGGCTGCGCTTCCATCCCTCCGTCAACCTTGGAATACTCAAGTTCCTCGCCTTCGAGCAGGTCTTCAAGAACGCTCTGACCACCATTCCCATGGGCGGAGGAAAGGGCGGGTCGGATTTCGATCCCAAGGGCAAGTCCGACAACGAAGTCATGCGCTTCTGCCAGAGCTTCATGTCCGAACTCTTCCGGCACATCGGTCCCAGCACCGACGTTCCCGCCGGTGATATCGGCGTGGGCGGCCGCGAGATTGGATTTCTCTTCGGCCAGTACAAGAAGCTTCGCAACGAGTGGAGCGGAGTTCTCACCGGAAAGGGTCTGCAGTACGGCGGAAGCCTCATCAGGCCCGAAGCCACCGGCTACGGAGCCGTTTACTTCGGCGAGGAGATGCTGAAGACCAGGGGCGAGACCTACGAGGGAAAGACCTGCCTGGTATCCGGGTCGGGCAACGTAGCCCAGTACGCTACCGAGAAGCTGAACCAGCTTGGAGCAAAGGTGGTCACGCTCTCCGACTCCAGCGGCTACATCTACGACGAGGAAGGTATCGATATCGGGAAACTTGCCTACGTCATGGACCTCAAGAACAACAGGCGCGGCAGAATTAAGGAGTACATGGAAAAGTACCCCAACGCGGTCTACACCGCCGTGGACCCGGAGCTGGACTACAATCCCCTCTGGAATCACAAGGCCGACTGCGCCTTCCCCAGCGCCACGCAGAACGAGATCAACGCCAAGGACGCCCAGAACCTCATCAACAACGGCGTGTACCTGGTTTCCGAGGGCGCCAACATGCCCACGGTCCCGGCAGGCGTTGATATCTTCCTCGAAGACAAGATACTCTACGGCCCCGGCAAGGCAGCCAACGCCGGCGGAGTTGCTACCTCCGGGCTGGAGATGGCCCAGAACGCCATCTTCTCCAGCTGGAGCCGCGAGGAAGTGGACAGCAAGCTCCACAGCATAATGATAAACATCCATGCCCAGGCGAAGGCCGCGGCCGAGATGTACGGAGACCCCACCAACTACGTCCTGGGCGCGAATGCCGCGGGATTCCGCAAGGTCGCCGACGCCATGATGGCTCAGGGAGTGGTATAGCCCGGTCCCGTTCCTTCTGAAAGCGCGAGAACCCCCGGCGGAAACGCCGGGGGCTTCTCATGTCAGCTGAATGACACCCTTTTTGGCCCTTGGGTTTATCAGTATACGCAGCGGCTTGTAGAGGTGGATGTGCCTCAAATGGTCGGTCTCGGCCAGAGCGGAGTGTTCCTCCAGGAAATCGGTATCCAGATAATCGTCATCGCGCCTGCTTATGGTGAAGTAGCCTATGCCAAGGGAGGTGATGTTCTGAAAGAAGTGGGTCCCCTGTGAAGGGCTGACCTCCATGTCCTCCAGGGGTGTCTCCACGATACACCTGACAGAGGATATCTGGTTCCATTTTACCGGTATGCCCAGCCAGCTGTCGGAGCTTCCCCACCTTCCCGGACCGATGAGAAGGGCATGTCTTCTGGTCTTTCTGAGCTTCCGGTTCAGATTCTCTATCTCCCCCGCTATCTCGGTGCTCTTCGATCTCTCGAAAGTCCGGGGGGATACGTAGATGATGTCAAGAATGTCGTCGATCTCGCCGAAACCCAGGACCCGGTGCGAGATGCATATTGCGCTGTCCCTGCCCACGTGGTCGACCTCCGGCAGAATGCCCGCGGTCTGACCCATGGGCCTTATCTGCAGGAAGCCGAACTCGTGCTTCTCTCCTTTTTTCCTGTCCCCCAGGTTTACGGCGAATTCCATCTCCACATCACCGGAGAAGGCGAGTTTCCCTACCATGAGAAGGCGTTTCAGCAGTGGGGCCAGGGGAAAGTAATCCCCCTTCAGAACACCGGCCATGGTGACAAGTTTGGCCCCGGGCCTGAAAGTGCCGTCGATTATTGTGTCGTTATCAGGTGAAAAAACCGAACCAACGGGAGCAAGGGTGCCGTCTTCCTGCGCCCGCTCGAGGTCCAGTTCGATCAGGTGCAGGTCTCTTCCGGGATCATCGGGGTCCACTCCCGGTGACTTCTTCAGGTCCAGGGCGAGGAACTCCCGCTGGGAGTTCCGAAGAAATTCCTCGGTGGAGGAGAACTGGTAGAGCCTGCCCGGAGAATCCGGCGAGAACCTCACGCATTTTCCGCCGCCCACCACCATGCCCCCCAGTCCCAGCGCCACGGAAACAACTCCGCTCTCCTCGCTCATTCCCTCCAGAGGATAGTAATTGAACGACTTGGCCACCCCTGCCAGGTTGGGGTAGTAGTAATCCCCGTGACGCCTGGCCACCACCTGCTGGATGACTACCGCCATCTTTTCCTCCTCCAGCCTGTTGGGGGTGCTTTCCATGTAGGCTATGGATTCGCTGCAGTAGGTGGAGGCGTATACCAGCCTGATGGCGTCAAGAAGCTGATCGAGACGGACCTGCAGTTCCGGACTGCTGTTGGGTATCATGTATGTGCTGTATATCCCCGCGAAGGGATGGGCGGGGCTGTCCTCCAGAAGGCTGGAGGACCTTACCGCAAGCGGATAATCCACCTGCTTGAGAAATACGGTGAGCATATCCACCACGTCCTCCGGCATGGACGACTTGAGGAACGCTTCTGCTACCTCTCTGTCCCAGCTGACTCTGGACCTTCTCTCCTCGAGCCCTTCGGACAGGAAGACCAGCTCCTTCAGTCCGGGGTTCTGCATGAAGCTGTCGAAGGCCCCGGTAGCGACGACCGCGGTGGGAGGAACGCGAATGGTGACATCGGGAAACCCCTCATCAATCCTGTACATGTTCAGAAGAGCGTTGATGAACGCCAGGCCCCTTCCCTTCCCGCCCAGGGAGCCGGACCCTATCTTGGTGAATTCGGTGAAGTAATCGAAGGTCTCCCGGGAGAAATCCTCCACCTGGCCCGCCCGTGACCGCTCCAGCCACAGCGTTAGCGAGGATATCAGATAGGCCCGGAGTTCTTCGGCCGACTGGAAATCCCCCACCTGCTGCGGCTTCAGCGCGTTCGCCAGGTCGAACTCCGTCCGGGCCATAAGCCAGGTGGAAAAGTCGTTCTTGCCCGCATGGTAGAAGAGGCTCCGGTCCGATATCTTTCTCAGTGCCCTTCTCATCTCCCGGAGGTCGCCGGCCCTGGCTTCCTCCTTCCCCTCGGGGTCGCGGAAGATGAAGTCCCCGAAACCCAGGTATCCCCGCATGAATTCCCGAAGGTCCGCAAGCAGTGTGGGGGAGTTCTTGTGAATGAAAGCAGCTCCCATTTCTCCGGCCCGTTTCCTGTTTATCTCCTCCGATGACTGGAAGAGAATGGGACATGAGGGATTATCGGCCACTATCTCCTCGGCCAGCTGAAAACCGGCTCTGGGGTACTCTATCCCGTTCTTCTTGAACCTCACATCCAGTATCATGCCCAGTATGTTGTCCCGGAAGGTCCTGTAGAGTTCCAGCGCGTCCTCGTAGTTACCGGCGTGCAGTATCTTGGGACGGGCCCTCATGCGCATGAGCTTCTGCATCTGGTTGACGCCCTCAGTCATCAGGGCCTGGGTCTGCTGCATGAGTTCGGTATACAGCATGGGAAGGTAGGATGAGCAGAATCTTATGGAATCCTCAACCAGGATTATGCATTTGACCCCGGCCACCCTGGAGTCATGCTCCGCGTTCAGCCTGTCCTCGATGGACTTGATGATCGCCAGGAAGAGTCTCACGTCACCCTGCCACACGAAGGCTCGGTCAACGTGGGATAGCATTCCCTCATCCTCGAATATCTTCAGGTCCCTCCCGGTGTAAGACAGCACCACGAACGGCACCTCTGGGACCTTTTCTGAAATGGCCCGCCCCAGCTGGTCGCAGCTCATCGGACCGATGTTCAGCATGGATATGACAAGGTCGAACTCTTCCCTGTCCAGTCTCTCGAGGGCTTCATCCCCTGTGGAAACCCGGACTATCCTGGGAGCGTAGCGCAGATTGAGACTCAGGTATTCCGAAAAGAGAACTTCGGTGAACTTGCCGTCCTCCTCGAGGGTATAGGAATCGTACAGGCTGGAGACCAGCAGCACGTTCCTTATCCTCCTGGACATGAGGGAGTAGAAGGGAACCGGATCTTCCCCCCGCCTACCGATGACCTCATCCAGTTTTCTGTCCTTCATGGGACCTCTCCGAATAATGCCCGAGCGGCTGTTACTCCTGCTGATGCTCTTGAAAGTGAAATATAGCCTGCCTGGAGTGAAACGGAATGGGTCGCGCCGGAAGACCTTATCCAAACATGAACAGACCCGGGGTTCGTTTCAGCATGTCTGTGATATCCAGTGAACATGCTGAATGCCCGGCCCCATCAGCTTCAGTACGGCTATTTCAGCCGGTTTTTCTGCTGACCATCGGGCCGTCAAAACCGGACAGACCGTTATAAGCCCGCCTTATCATCTCCAGGCTGTGGGAGTCGAAGCTTTTCGATTCGATGCACTCATCTATCATCGAGATGAGTTCTTCGGCCACCAGGGAGACGGAGTAGCCCGAACCGTCCAGCAGAAGCTCCAGGTCTGTTTCTCCGCGAAGGCCGGAGGCTTCCCTGAGGATTTCGGGAAGGACCACATCCCTCAGATTTACCAGCCATTCAAGCGGAGTCTGGAATACATGCTGCGAATAGCTTCCTGTCCCGCTATTTACGGATGAACTGCCCTTCGCGCAGCTGCCTGCTACCTCTTTGAATTCGGTTATCATCGCTGCCCCCTTCGTGCTGTTCCATGAAGTAAACATATGTATACTTCATTCAGCGTCAAGGGGCGGTGATTCAGGGGTGGACCGTTAGCGGGGCTTTCAGTTCATCACTGTCACCGAACGCCTGATGTCAACATTCCCGTCCGATACAACCAGCAGGTAGCAGCCGGAACTCCAGTCCGACACGTCAACGCTGATTTCACCTGTGAGCCTTTCAGTCCATACCAGCCTGCCGGACAGGTCGTAGACGCCGCAGTCCCACTCCCCTTCGGGGGGCTGCAGGAGCATCACTCCGGTTACGGGGTTCCTGCCGAGTATCCTTCCGCTGTATTCGGTCCCATGTCCCTCCTCCACGGAGGTTTCTGTGGACGAGAGGAAGGCCCAGGCATGGTATGGCTGGGGCTGCTGGTCCTGAAGGCCGGCGAATATCACCGGCGAGGGGGATAAGGCATCCATGGAAATGGAGCTGACATTGTAGACCCTCTCGGTGAAGTCCTGGTCCCACAGCAGGTCTCCGGTGACAGCGTTGTTGACCGTTATCCGATAGCCGTTCACGCTGCCCCCCGCTATGCAGGGTACCCAGACGCCCCCTGTGTAGACCGAATCGGCCCAGGCCACGCTCCAGGTATTGGAACCGGTCGGATAGCTCCAGAGCGTGGTCCCGGTCTCTCCATCGAGACATAGGGTGCCGGAGTCGTCCCCTGCCAGTGCCACTTCGGGTATACCGTCACCGTTGATGTCGGGGCCGGCTTCCACGTCCAGGAGGTATCCGCCTATGGTCCTCTCCCAGATAAGGGTGCCAGCCAGGTCGAAGCACTTCACCTGACCGCTGAAGGAGCTGCTGACGACCCACGGAAGGGTCTCCCCGCGGTCCATGACATCCACGCACATGACATCGCCGCCGCCCATCCTGCTCCAGATGAGGCTGCCGTCGGCGCCGTTAACCAGTTCAACCGTGTAATCGGTGTAGGAACTCCCTCCAATACCGAGAACGGCTTCCTGAATGTCATCCCCGTTCAGGTCGGGTACGGCGTGCACGTCCTCCACTGCGTCGGCGGTGGTCCTTGTCCAGATGGTATCGCCGGTGGCGCCGTTCATACATACGGCAGCGGATGTGTTGGCCGAACCGGTGGAGCCGAAACCCCCAAGGAATTCAGGCAGCCCGTCCCCGGTCTGGTCTTCCATCACGGCGCAGCTGTATCCCCATCCGGCGCCGGAGGGGATGTTCTCGTATGCGCTCCACTGCCAGATGAGCGAACCGTCGGCCCCGGAAACCAGTATCACGCACCTTCCGGCGGGGTCATACCCGCCCGGGGTCGCCAGGAGAACGTCGCCGTACCCGTCACCGTCCATGTCCGGTACTCCGGTAAGCCCCTCGTCCTGGTAGATCCCCTTGTACTGGTCCGAAGTCCATATGGTGTCCCCGTCGGCGCCCGACAGACACCAAAGAGTGGGCTGGTCGTCCCAGAAATTGACTCCGCTCACTACGTCCGGAACTCCGTCGCCGTCCAGGTCGTCAACCTCCACGGTGGAATAGACGCCGCCACTGGTGACGTTTGCCCAGAGGGTGTCCGGAGCGCTCGCGGCAAGAACCAGAATGATAATGTACATCTTGGCATCATCTCCTTTCGCATAGTTACACTACTAGGATTACTGTGAACGGAGCCCCGGGTCAAGCTCTCGCTTCACTGCCTCTTTCGAAATGAGATTGCCTTGAGGCGGTCAGAAGTACCCCAGGTCTCTCAGGACGGAGTTCAGGGTATCATCCATCTGAACCGGTATCGGTTCCCATGCTCTGGGAGTGAGCATGTAATTGTCCGCGTCTTCGCAGTTATTCACCTCTTGCAGTTCCCGCTCTCCGGGGTCGGCGGACAGGTCCGTGGAGAAATCTATGAACTGTGTGTCAGCGTCCATTCGAAGGGTCTTTACGCCGTCGCGGACCACTGCGCAGATCCATGAGTCCTCCGTATAGAGTATGCCGCTGCTTGGTATGACCCTGGAAGCCGTCGGCGGGGAGAACAGGTCGCTCCCCTCGATGACATCCGGAACCTCGATGTCCAGCATGGCCAGAAGGGTGGGAGCTATGTCGAACTGGCCCGCCCGGGAAGTATCCCTGACACCTGCGGGTATGGACGGCCCGCTGAAGATGAGAGGAATGTGCACTATCTCCTGGAAGAAGGCGTGACCGTGGTCGATACCGCCGTGTTCCAGGAATTCCTCCCCGTGGTCCGCTACTATGATGATAAGGGTATTCTCCGCCAGACCCCCGGACCTGATGAAAGAGAACAGATTCGCCAACTCGGCGTCGGCAAAGGCTATCTCGCCGTCGTAGAGGTCGATGTAATGCTGACGGTTCTCGGTGTCGTGAACGGTCCTCTGCGTACTGTCCCTGCTTATTTCCCAGAAGGTCCTGTGCTCCTCCGCCAGAGGGCCGAAAAGTGTATCGTACGGTGAAGGCGGATCGTATGGCTGGTGGGGATCGAACAGGTGGAGAAGTGCGAAGAAGGGCTCTTCCGAACCGGTGCTGTCCACCCAGCTGATGAAATGCTGGACGATGACATCGGCATCTGCAGGCCCCGTTAACTCGCAGGTGTAGTGATCGAAGCCCCTGCTGAAGCCGTGGCTGCTGTCAACGTATGCCGTATTGAAGTGCGCGTAGGTCCTGTAGCCGGCGTCGCGGAGCATGGTGGGAAGGTAGGGAGCGTCGGGATGCAGTATGTTTTCCCATCGCCGGACCTCCGACCTGTCGGTCCTGTCTGTCATGTCCCGGTTGATCCCGGCCCCGTGAGTCCTCTCCGATGTTCCGGTGAGTATGGAAGTAAACCCCGGAAGGGTCCAGCTGGACTGGGCTATACAGCTGGTCCAGAGGGTTCCCTCGGCCGCCAGGCTGTCGATGGAGGGCGAGGTTTCCCTCTGGTAGCCGTAGCAGGACAGGTTTTCCGCTCTCAGCGTGTCAATAACTATGAGCAGAACGTTGGGTCTTGGCTGCGAACCGCATGATGTGATAAGCATCAGGACACATCCGGTGATGAAGAGAATTCTGAACATTGGATACTCACTTCTGCTGGAAAAATGGATTGAAGATGATCTTCGCGGCATCACATGAGAGCGAACATGCTCCCGTCCAGCCCTCCGAAGAGGACCATCCCTCCGTGTACCACCGGTGATGAGCTGAGAGAGTTTTCAGTTACGTATGACCAAAGGAGCTCGCCCGACCCGGCATCGTAGGCGTGAAGAGCGCCTTCAGTGGATGTGATGTAGACGACTTCGCCGGAAAGGGCGGGGGAGGAGATTATCTCCCCCTCCAGCTCGACGCTCCAGACTTCACCGTCGCCCGCGGTTTCCAGACAGTAGAACCGGCCATCCTGAGTACCCGCGAACAGAGTTTCCCCCCTTACCGCAGGGGAGCCTATGACACCGCCCTCGACTTGATGCAGCCAGACCTCTTCGCCGGTTGCCGCGTCAAGCCCGTGCATAGTGCCGGCGGCGGTACCGAAATACACGTTCCCTCCGGACACCGCGGGGGTGGAGAAGATGCTTCCTTCAGCCTGGAAGCTCCAGGTTTCCTGCGCCGTGGAGACATCAACGGCGTACAGTTTTCCGTCCAGACCCCCGAAATACAGGGTTCCATCGAAAAGGGCCGGGGAGGAGAACAGCTCGGTTTCCGTACGGAACCTCCATAGTTCGTCGCCGGTTTCCATTTCGATGGCCCTCAGGTATCCGTCGAAGCCGGTGACGAAGACTTCTTCTCCCGCTATCAGCGGCGAGGAGACCACTTCGCCATCGGTCCTCAGTTTCCAGACAGGTTCACCGGTTTCCGTGTCCAGAGCGTAGACCAGCCCGTCCAGGCTTCCGAACACAACTATCCCATGGGTAACCGCGGGTGATGAAGATATCTTGCCGTCGGTCCTGTATTCCCAGTTCGCGTTCCCGGTAGCCGCGTCCAGTGAATGAAAGGCGCCGTCCCAGCTTCCGAAGTACACCGAGCCGTTCCATACCGCGGCTGTCGAGCTTATACCGTCTCCCGCCTGAAACCTCCATTCGAGGCTGCTGAGGCTATCGGGGCCGGAGCGGTCGTAAACACCTGAACGGCTCGCGTCCCCGCTGAACATCTCCGTTTCGTCCTCCTGGAGCCGGCAGCCCGTCACGATGATACAGGTGAGCGAAAATGCGATTACTGTGAACTTGATGATAACATCCTCCGTAATCGGTATGTTATATGAATTATCAGATCTTGTTAAACGCACGTAGGAATAATAGAATACCGGTTCACACTCCATGGGTCAACGCTGAATCCCGCGGCTTCATCCTTACCGGGGGTCTGGAATTCCCATGACAGGGGCCTGATATCAGGGATATCCCCCGAGGTTCTTCATAAGGTCCGATGGGGTCGTAACCGGCGGTCCGCAACTCCCATCGGCGCATATCACGGCTTTTACCTCTTCTTCCGCCGACTCCGCCGAGATGGTCATGTCGGGGTTGTATGCCGCTCTTGCGGCTTTCAGAAGCTCCCGGAACTCCACGGTCGAAGGGTCTCCACTCAAGGTGACATGCGGATGAGATGGTCCGCTGAGCATTCCGGCCGCCAGCATCGTGTGGGCCGATGGAGAGGCGTAAACACTTCCGGCGAGGGCGCCGGCCAGCGAGTCGGCCCTCCGTCTGAGGGAGGTTTCCCCGGTGATACCCCACAGCCGGTAAAGATTCATCAGGGCGATGGAAGTGCCGGATGGTACCGCCCCGTCCCGGGATTCGACCGTCGCCGGGAGTGATATGGCGTCATCCCCGCCTGAAGAGAACCGGTATTCCCCGGTTCCCGGATCGAGGAAAAGACGGTCCTGGGCAGATTGAAGATCAAGCGCGAAATCCAGGTACCCGTTCTCCAGCGTGGCGCAGTACAGTTCAAGACACGCCCATATCATGAAAGCGTGATCGTCGAGGAAACCCCGCTCCCCGGCAGAACCGGATATCCAGCTGTGGACCATCTCCCCCTTTCCCGCGAACATGTTACCCCTTACGAAGGAAAAGGCATCCTCGGCCGCTTTCAGAAGGTCCGGCCTTCCGAGCACCCAGGAGCCCCTTGCCGCAGCCGCCGTCATCATGCCGTTCCAGTCGGCAAGGATCTTTGTGTCCAGAAAGGGTTTCGGCCTTTTGCCGCGGCACTCCAGCAGCAGTTCCAGGATATCCCCGTCCGGCGAGGGCGGAGCGGATGGAAGGGCCTCTCCGGGTGGCGGCAGCTCCAGCCTGGGCACGTTGAGCCCTGTGGCGCTTCCGGCCATGCCTCCCAGGTCCCCCCTGTCGTCCAGGTCCCAGATCTCCGCCAGCTCCTCTGTCCGTTCTGTTCCCAGCAGTTCACGCAGTTCTTCCAGGCTCCAGGCGTAGAATGCCCCCTCTCCTCCGGGGCTGTCGGCATCCCAGGCGGAGTAGAACGCCCCACCGGGGGACCGCATTTCCCTGACTGCGAAATCCAGCGTCTCACCGGCGACCCGTGCATGGAATTCCAGTCCTGTGGCCTGAAAGGCCTCCAGTCCGGCCATGGCGAGAAGAGCCTGATCGTAGAGCATCTTCTCGAAATGGGGCACGTGCCATTCCCGGTCTGTGGAATACCTGTGTATCCCTCCTCCCAGCTGGTCCCAGATGCCTCCGTACCTGATGCCCGCCATGGTCCTGGTGGCCATTTCAAGAGCCCTGCGGTCACCCCCGGCCTTCCAGTACCGGAGAAGGAAGAGAATATTGTGAGGGGCGGGAAATTTTGGAGCGCCGCCGAATCCTCCCCAGACAGGATCGAAGGAATCGCTCAGCCGGGTGAAGCAGAGGGATGCGGGATCTTTCCCGTCTTCCTTTACGGAAGGACGCTCACCGCTGCCGAACAGCGTAGCGGATATCTTCCCCGCAGCATTCAGGAGCTGGTCTCGCCTGTTCTTCCAGCTTTTCGAGATAGCGGGCACCAGCTCCAGCATGCCCCTTCTTCCGTAGGATGACTCCCGCGGAATGTAGGTGGCCGCGAAGAATGGCTTTCCCTCCGGGGTAATGACGACGTTAAGCGGCCAGCCGCCGCTTCCGGTCATAGCAACAGCGTACCTCATGTAGACGTTGTCCACGTCGGGCCGTTCCTCCCGGTCCACCTTGATGCATACGAAGGCTGCGTTCATCAGCCGGGCCACGCCGGCGTCCTGGAAACTCTCCTCCTCCATCACGTGACACCAGTGGCAGGTGGAGTAGCCGATGGACAGGAAGATTGGCCTGTCCAGCTCTCTCGCCGTACTGAAGGCCGCTTCGTCCCAGGGCTGCCAGTGCACCGGGTTGTCCGCGTGCTGAAGGAGGTAGGGGCTGGTCTCCTCGGAAAGGCGGTTGGTCTGCTCTTTCATACTAAAACACCATCGCTTTCGGTCATCTTCCTGTCATTGCGTGCAATCCGAAATTGTTAGCCATCAATTAACACTGGCTCAATACCAGCTTAACCAACTGAATGCAAGCTCATGACAATACTCCACTCTCGCCTCGGAATATACATCTTCCGGGCGAAGGGATGACCGAAGAACGGACAGTTCTCGACCGGGATTTCGCCTGTGCCGGAGAACAGGTCCAGAAAGAATGGAAAGGTGTATCTGAATGAAAAAGCTCTACCTTCTGCTGCTGGTCCCCGCGTTCATCAACCTCGTTCCCGACGCAAGCGCCGGGGATATTGATGTGGCCGGGTCCACTACTGTTCAGCCGCTGGCGGAAAGACTTGCGGAGGCCTACGAGGAGATCGACCCCTCGGTGCAAATAACTATCCAGGGCGGAGGCAGCAGTGTCGGAGTCAGGTCGGCGGCTGACGGAACCGTGGATATCGGCGCAGCCTCCCGGGAGATCAAGGAATCCGAGATGTCGGAGAACCCCGGTCTTGTGATCCATACTATAGCAAGGGACGGAATTGCCATCGTCACTCATCCCGAAGTACCGGTGAGTGAGCTCACACTGGAGGAGATCAGGGGCATATTCGCCGGCGAGATAACAAGATGGAGCCAGTTAGGCGGCCCCGGTGAGATGATCACGGTGGTTGCTCGGGAAGAGGGCTCGGGAACAAGGGCCGCTTTCGAGGAGATGGTCATGAACGGTTCCCTCATAGGCCTCAGCGCCATACTGCTTCCCTCCAACGGCGCTGTCCGTACTACTGTGAGCACTACGCCGTATTCAATAGGTTTCCTGTCCTTCGGATATATTGACAGCTCTGTGAACGCTCCCGCGGTCAACGGAGTGGAAGCCACGGTTGAGAATGCTCTATCCGGAGATTATCCAATCGTAAGACCCCTCAACATGATCACCAATGGCCAGCCCTACGGCACCGCTGGAGACTGGCTGGAATTCATACTGGGGGAGAGCGGTCAGGCTATAGTGGTTGACGAGGGCTACATACCAGTCAGATAGATACTACACCCAAACCGGCTTCCCGGGCCGGCCGCTCTATCATTGGAACGGCCGGCCTTCCTCGTGTCGGAAGAAAACGGGCGACTAAGGTAATTGCGCTGATTGATCCCCCGTATTGTCGTCCAGAGGGAGCACGAAGGGGTGGTCCTGATGCCATTCCACGCTGACGGGGACTCCATAGACATCCTCTATTATTTCCCCGGTTATTCCCGACCTGTCCACCGAGGCGAAGATGGTCCCGTCCCTGAGGAAGAGGAACCTGTCCGCGTAGCGGAAGGCGGTGTTCAGATCGTGCATGGTAACCACCGCGCACATGTCGTGACCCCTTACTATGGTCCTCAGGAGCCGCAGAATGGCCAGCTGGTTCTTCAGGTCGAGGAATGAGGTGGGCTCGTCCAGCAGCATCACCCGGGGCTGCTGCACAAGCGCCCTGGCTATGCATACCTTCTGATACTCGCCTCCGCTCATGCTGTCGGTGTAGCGCAGGGACAGATGTTCCATGTTCAGCCGGTGAAGGGCGGCCTGGGTCAGTTCCAGGTCTTTCTGGGCCACCTTCCAGCCGATGTGCGGTTTTCTTCCCAGCAGCACCGCGTCGAATGCGGTGACCCTTCCCGGCTCGGTCCGCTGGGCCACGTATGCGATGTTCCTGGCTACGTCCCTGCGGGAGTATTCCCGGAGTTCCCGCCCGAGTATGCTCACCGATCCGGTCTTCGGGGCGAGTATCCTGTTGATGCAGCGGAGCAGGGTGGTCTTCCCCGAGCCGTTGGGGCCCATGACGGCTGTGATCTCATGCCTGCGCACCTGAAAGGACACGTCCCTGAGCACTTCCAGGTCTCCGTATTCGAAGGAAAGGCCTTCAACACTGAGGATCATCTTCTGTAACCCCTTATCAGCAGGCCCACGAAGACCGGGGCTCCGACGAAGGCAGTGAGGATGGCGACCGGAAGCACCCGGGGCGCCAGTATTGTCCTGGCCACAGTATCCGCCGCGAGGAGAAGAATAGCCCCGGCAAGCATGGAGCCCGGGATCAGGTACCTGTGGTCGTCCCCCAGAAGCCTTCTGACGATATGAGGACCCACCAGTCCGACAAAACCGATCACGCCAACGAAGGAGATGATGGTGGCGGTGACCAGGGAAGCCGCCAGCATTCCCAGCATTCTCTTGCGTTCAACCGGGACACCCAGGCTCCCTGCGGTTTCGTCTCCGGCGTCTATGGCGTTGTAGCTCCAGCTGCTGAGAAGAAAGTAAACGGACGCGGCGACCGTCACGGAGGACATTATCAGAAGCTCCCGCCAGCTTGCCCTTCCCAGGTCGCCGAAGGTCCAGAACACCATGGCGGAAAGCTGGACATCGTCGGCGAAATACTGAAGGAACATCGTACCCGCGGTGAACAGGGAGCCCAGGGCGACCCCCGTGAGTATCATGACTTCAGGCGAGGCCCTCCTTATCCTGGCTATGGCCAGTATCACACCGGCGGCCAGGAGACAGGATGCGAACGCCGCCAGGGTGGTTGTATAGGGGTTGGTTATGGAGACGGCGTCGGCGCCGCTGCTCTGCATCGACCCGGTGCTGAGCACCATGACTGAAAAAGCGGCCCCGAAAGCGGCGGCGTTGGATATTCCCAGCGTAAAGGGAGAACCGAGCGGATTGCGCAGAATGGACTGCATGGCGGCTCCGGCCGCGGACAGGCCGGCCCCCGCGGCTACCGCCGCCAGGGCCTGAGGAAGCCGTATGTGCAGTACTATCATCTGCCACTGTCTGGAACCCCCTCCGGTGAACAGGACCCGCAGGACCTGACCGGGGGGTATCGAGACCGACCCCAGGGAGATGGACACGACCAGAAGGAGAAGCAGAAGCGCACCGCCGGCTATATTGACAAGGGTCTTCCTGCCGGTGTACCGCTTATACTCCTCCGGTACCCTTCCGTCCTCAAGGTGCACTGGTCCCGCTTCCCGCCGTCAGAGGATCAGCCTCTCGAAAACCATGTTCCCGAAGGATTCCCTGAGCTGTTGAAAAACCCGGTCCCCCACGAGGAAAAGATATATCTCATCCGCTCTGGCGGCGGGATCCACGTCCTCGAACCTGTCCGGGTACAGCACTTTTCCCACGAAGTAGGCGTCGGCGAGTATGGAGCCGAAATTCTTCGTGTACCAGTTGTATGGAAGCAGGCAGTATATCTCGCCCCTGCGCACCGCCGACAGCGAAGCGTAGGCCGGGTCCGTCTGAAGCTGGTAGATGGCGCTTGCGCGGGGATCGGTTTCCATGGTGGAGGCATCCACGAATATCACGTCCGGGTCCCATTCCACTATCTGCTCCTTCGCCACGTCCGCGTGCTCCATGGGCTCCCCGCTCCCGTCATCGGGGAAAGCGACGTTCTCGGCCCCCGCGAACATGAAGGGAGGGTAGCCGGGTTCGGTGGACTGAAAACCATGGGGACCCCGGTAGGCTATACCGCCCACGAAGCAGGTGGGCCTTTCACCCGGTGGAATGTCGGATGTCCTGGCCCTCAGGTCGGCTATGGTCTCCTCCAGGAAATCTATCACCTCCTCCGCCCTGTCGCTCCTGTTCATGACAGAGCCCATGGTCCGCAGAGAGTTGTACAGGTCTCCCCGGCCGTAGCTGAGGTTCCCGTAGTTGAGGACCACCACCGGGATCCCGGTCTTGCTCTCCAGTTCAAGCGGGTCCATGCCCATGAGTGGATAGGTCTTGAAGATGACCTGCGGCTGAGGGTCCAGCGCTACTATCAGCTCCGGGTTGTCATGCCCCCTGAACTCCCCGAAGACCGGCATGTCGCGGAACCGGGGGTTGGCAAGAGCGTACGGACGGGCGTCGAATTCCGGTCTCCGGCCCTCCATGTCGTCCACCGCCGCTGCCCGGTCCTGCGCCTGCAGGTATACCAGCAGCCGAAGGCACCCGGGCCCCGAGCATATGACGTATTCCGGGTCTAAGGGTACGGTGACCTCACGGCCCGTTCCGTCCACCACTGTCACCATGCTGTCAGCAGGTCCAGCCTCGGCGGTCCCGCCGTTCTCACCTTCAACCCCGCATCCCGTCACCTGCAGAAGAAGACAGATGCTCAGGGCAGCCGCCTGTCCCGCCCTCAATGCTCTTTTCATGTTCTCCTTCCTCGGAATACCATGAGCAGTTCACGGAACGAAAATACTATGGACTTCCCGGTCCCGGTGCAAGTTCACCGGCGGACATATGCAATTTGACCGCTCCCCGGTGCCGATAGCATATACGATGAACTGAAAGCTCTTCTGCAGGGAGGATGGATGCCACCATCGGATCGGATACTGGTGATATGGAACCCGGCAGCCGGCCCCGACACCGGAGACCGTAACCGGAAAGTGCTTGTCGAGGGGCTGGATGAGAAGGACTACGAACTCAGGGAATGGCAGAAGGGGAGCGACCCCAGGGATTGGTTTCGGGATATCAGCGGGGACACGTACGGGCTGGTGATGGCCGCCGGGGGTGATGGAACTGTCACCGCGGTGGTGGACGCCCTGCTGTGGAACGATTTTCCCCTCCCCGTAGCGATATTTCCCACGGGCTCGGCCAACGCCATCGCCGCTGAACTGGGTTACCCGGACTCCCTTGAGGATGTCATCCCCTGGGTTTTCAGGCAGGAGACCGTCAGCTTTGACGCCGGTTTTCTCAGAGAGCGGGACAGGTACTTCATAATGAGCGTTTCCTCCGGTCTGCACGCGGACATCGTTAAAGATACTTCGCCTTCCTCCAAGAGGATATTCGGATGGCTGGCGTACGTGTTCTCCGCCATACCGGAGATCCTTCGCAGAAAATGGCACCGTGTCCGGCTTCTGATGGACGGGAAGGAACTGACCTGCAGGAGCAACGCGGTTGTGGTCCTCAATCTCGCTTCCACGATTCCGGGAACGGACGCTCTGCCGGGAAGCATCGATCCCTCCGACGGCAGAATGAACGTCCTGGTCAATCGAAGAGGCAGTTTTTCAGAGCTTCTGAAGGTAATCCTGGGAAGCCTGGTGGGGAAGCGATACAGGCTTCAGCGGCTGGAGAGCCTGAAAGCGGGGAATATCAGAATTGAAGCGGAACCTCCCATGAGCCTGCAGATGGACGGGGAAACCATAGGCAGCACGCCTGTGGAAATTGAAGTCGAACCGGGGGCCGTCCGAATACGGGGGGTCCCTGAGGCGGCTGCTGAAGAAGGCTGAATTCCCGGCGTCCGTATGCTATGCGGGCCAGACGTAGAATGAGAACAGAGCCACCGAAACTCCCAGCAGGAATCCGAAAAACACCTGCATGCAGGTATGTCCGAGAAACGTCTTGAGCACTTCCGGCTTGAAGCCCTGGTCCAGCACGTCCCGCAGTTCGAGAACCAGCTCGTTCAGAAGATGGGCGTGCCTGCCGGCCGCTCTGCGGACTCCGCAGGCATCGTACATTATTACCATGGCGAAAACGGCCGCCACCGCGAATATCGGTGTGCCCATCCCCTGGGTGATTGCCACGCCCGCCGCCAGGGCCGAGACCAGGGAAGAATGTGAAGAGGGCATGCCACCCGAACCGAACATCCTTTCCAGGTTCCATTCCCGCTCCGATACGTAGACGAGGAGTACTTTCAGTACCTGGGCGACCGCGTCCGCCGCAACGGCGGTAAGAAATATCTGATTTGAGAGAAGCTCCATCACGAAAGTGAACCTTTCCGGTAAGCGCCATTCGGTACCCGCGGGAACATGTAACAAAGAATATGGCCATATGTCATGATGTCAACACCTTTTCGACCCGTCCTCCGGCAGCCGGCATTGACCGGCGGTGCATCCGGCCTGTATTTTCCTACCAAGGTAAAGTGTATTACAGCACTACTCAGCGGCAGCCGCTGCTCAGCGGCTGACAACATGAAAGGAAATCATGAGGTTACTTCTTCTCATCGTCGCCGGAATGGCCACAGTGGCTCTCTCGGCGGGTATTCATCCGGAAGTCCTGTCCGCAATGGGGCAGGCGGGACCGGGGGAAATGGTCCCTGTTGTAGTTCTGCTGGAGGGTTCGCTGGACCATGACTGGATCCAGGCCGCCACTTCGGAAATGGACAGGGCAGAACGGCAGCAGTTCGTGGTGCAGACCCTGAAGGACCGGGCCGGGCTGGCCAGACAGGGGGTCATGGTATACCTTCAGGACAATCCGGTGGACAGGATCGTTCCATTCTGGCTGGTGAACGGCATCTACTGCGAAACCACGGCCGAAACCATCAGGGAGCTCTCGGCGAGGGATGACGTGCGGTACATAGACCACGGCGCTCCGGAAGCATCCCTGATAGAACCGGTGGAGAGACGCGAGCCCCTCAGTGAGGAGATCGAAAGAGGTCTCGCATGGGGTGTTGACAAGATAAACGCGGATGACGTATGGGCGCTGGGCTACGAGGGCCAGGACGTTATCGTCGGAGTGATAGACACCGGCGTCGACTACTACCATTCCGACCTGAGCAGCAACATGTGGCACGATACACCGGCGGGATATCACTACGGGTACAACTTCTACGGTTCCGGCGACCCCCTCGATCCCATGGACGACTACGGCCACGGAACACACTGCGCGGGAACCATAGCCGGCGACGGCACATCAGGGACCGAGACCGGCGTCGCCCCCTCGGCCACCATAATGGCCCTGCGGATATACTACTACACCGGAGGCTATCCCACCTGGATAGAGGCGATGGAGTTCGCCGCGGAACACGGAGCATCCGTGCTCTCCATGTCCATGGGAACCTCCCCGGTGGGTAACGCCACTCTCAGGGAGGCGGAGGAGAACGTTCTGCTTGCCGGTATCTACCACAGCGTGGCCGCCGGCAACAACGGTTCCGGTTCCGGCACTATCCTGGCCAGCGGAGACTGTCCGCCCCCCTGGTTCCATCCGGACCAGGCCTATCAGCTCGGACAGAGCGCCGTGGTGACAGCTGGTGCCACCGACAGCGGCGACCAGATAGCCGGTTTCTCCAGCAGAGGTCCCGTCACCTGGTGGGGGAGTGTCGCTCCCTGGAATGACTACGGAGATTCCCAGCCCCTTATCAAGCCGGACATCAGCGCTCCGGGAGTGGACGTGCTCAGCACTCAGCTGGGCGGGGGATACACCACCATGAGCGGTACCTCCATGGCCACGCCGCATGTAGCCGGTGTAGCCGCCCTTCTTCTCAGCGTCAACCCGAACCTGACCGTAGCCCAGCTGGACTCGCTTATCGAGATAACCTCCCTGGACCTTGGAACCGCGGGCAAGGACAACACTTTCGGCGCGGGCCGGGTGGATGCCTATCAGGCCGCCCTGGCCGCCATGGAGGTCGGGGTCGGTGACAACACCGGATCGACTGTCCAGCCTTCCATGCCGCTCATCTCCGGTATTCATCCCAACCCGGTAAGGACTTCAGCGGCTTTCTCCCTGTTCCTTCCGGTGGAGGGCGAGGTGACCCTGAACGTGCATGACATGGCGGGAAGGGTAGTGGCACAGGTACACTCGGGATACCTGCAGTCAGGCAGCCACAGCTACCTGTGGAACTTCCCGGAAGACCTGGGCAGCGGTATCTACTTCCTGCGCGCTTCGACCCCGGCTGGGGCGGCGGTAAGCAGAATGGCGCTGGTCAGATAGGTTCTGCCGGCACAATTCCACGTCTGACGCCCCGGGGTACAGGCTACCCCGGGGCACCGCCCTAAATCGTTCTCTCCGGGAATGCGACCCTTTACAATTTCTCGACGATTAATTAAACAGTGGAGGGATGACCTTTCATCCTCAAACCATCGGTATGCATCCTCGTCATATGAGGATTCACCCCAGATAGAGGGATCGGAGCCGCAATGACCATAGAAGACAGAAAAGTCGTATCCATCAGCTACACGCTGAAGAATGAGGAGGGAGATGTTCTCAGCGCTTCAAAGGAGGGCGAGCCCCTCACGTACATGCATGGAGTGAACTCCATAATCCCCGGTCTCGAGAAGGCGCTGGCGGGCAAAGAGGAGAACGATGAATTCTCGGTCGAGATAGGACCCGAGGAAGGTTACGGAGAGGAGAACCCGGAACTTGTCTCGGTCCTCCGGAAAGAAGCATTCAGCGGTGTTGACGAGATCAGGCCGGGTATGCAGTTCCAGGCCCGGGATGAACGCGGGAACGTGCAGATCATAACGGTAAAATCGGTGGACGCCGATGAAGTGACGGTGGACAGGAACCACCCGCTGGCCGGCGAGACACTGACCTTTGACGTGAAGGTGGAAAACGTGAGAGAACCCACCGAGGAGGAGCTGGAGGCCGCGCAGCGGAACGATTAGGCCCGGACCGGCTCAGATGCAGTGCACCGTATCCGCCAGAAAAGCGCTGTACCTCAGGATCATCTCCGGGATCTCCTCCCGGGGGATGTCCGTGTTCTCACTGAAGCCCCTCAGCTGATAGACCCCGCCGGCAAGGTTGTAGACCCAGGCGGAAAAGATCCTGTCAGGCTTCTCCCGGGAGAGCAGCGTGATGAGATATCCGCCGGCGGGAGAGGGTTCCAGAGAGAGTACGACGAATCGATGCGGAAGGTATTCCCGCCAGGATTCCAGGTTCTCTATCAGTTCCTCCCCTTCGAATATTCCCCGCGCTTCGCCCTCAATGAAACTGTCCAGGGCACTTCGGACATGCTGAACGAAGGGGTTTTGGTACACCCTCCGGTAAGCCTGCAGCTCCTCACCCGATAGACACAGGGCGTCATCGTTCAGACCGGCAATGGTATGGAAGGCTATGGTCCTGAAATAGCCGTGAAATTCCGGCAGCAGTAACTTCCATATTCCCAGGTACTGCCGCGCGGCTTCGTTGTCGATGACGGCCTGGTGGCTGGAGCCGCTCCTCTCCATCCATTCGGGTGGTTCGGCCGTGCCGCTGATACGGCGCTCGCCATCCACGTAGAAACCGTCCGACGCCAGGTCGAAGAATTCGCAGGGCCCCGTCCCCGGCCGGCTCTTCATAAGAAAGGTGAAGACGTCGACCCCGATGGAATTCGATTCTCCCATGGAAAGCACTTTGACGGCAGGTTCCGCTCTCTCGGCGTACTCATCCAGAACGCTGAAATCGCCTGTGATGAAAGCGTCGGTCCGAAGGTCCTCCATCTGCTGCGCCAGTTCACTGTAAAAGGCGATATCCACCGCCGACCTGAACAGTCCTTCCAGCTCTTCCGAAGATAGTTGACCGTCCCCTTCAAGCCCGGCGTTGAGTTCATCTATCCTTTCCCACAGGGGCGTATCCTCGACGAAGTCCCCCTCCGCCGAGGCGATCGAGCAGAGAAGAACGACTGACAAGCAGACCTTGAGCAAGATTCACCTCCAGGAATACGATCCTCTTTGAAGAAACAGAATCGTTGGTATTTACGATACTTCAGAAAGGGTCTTCCATCAATCTTCCCCAGATCCGGAGAACAGGTCAGCGGACCAGGACGAAACGAACTTCCGCCGAAGTCCCCACGGACGCGTACCTGGCGAAGTAGACTCCCGGGGAAGCATCTCCGGGCGTCCAGGTGAACGTGTGCTGCCCGGCGGGCAGCGTGCTTTCCGCCAGGGTGGAAACCACCCTTCCGGACAGGTCGAACACCCTCACGGACGCCGGACCCCCGCCATGGGAGAGCGCGAAAGAAGCGGATCCATACGCGGGATTCTTTCCCATGGAAAGAGTGGCCGGGGCGGTTTCTCCCTCTCCTTCATCTATCCCCGTCTGGGAGACGCTGAAGAACACGCTCACCGTATCGGCGCTCTCAGGTATGGATGATACCTCCACGAAGGTGTCCTCGAAACTGTAGTCCCTGCTGTCGGGCACGGTCCAGTAGTTGAAGGTATCGGCGTTCTGGGACGGAGAGCCCGGAAATGGATCGTTCAGGTCGCCGTAGTTCTGGGCCTGTTCCAGCTGCCACAGGCCGTCGGCCTGCTCCAGTGCCACGCGGAAGTGGCCGTAGGAGGTGTATCCCGGGTACCACTGGTTGTCGTTGCTGTTCACCGAATCATCTATGTGCCAGATGAGCAGGCCATGTCCCGGCAGGGCGGCGTCGTAGCCTGAGGGTCTGCGGTTCTCCACCAGAAAATACTGGTTCCCGGCCGCGCCGCCGGTCCACAGCCTGTAGATGGTCCCCGATTCCTCCACCGAAGGCACATCGTACCAGCCCGGCGAGGTAACGTTCACCGGCTCGGCTATGCCCAGGGCGATGCGGCTCCAGGCGCAGAAGTGCGCCGGGCTCCATCCGTCGCCGTTGTACAGGCCGAAGGACATCATTCCCCAGTCGCCTATGCCGAATGAGTCGTAGTCGTAGTCGTAGAGGTCGGGCAGACCCATGACATGTCCGAACTCGTGACACAGGGTATTGGCGGATTTGTCGCCGGGGTTGTTATTGTACTCGTCCTGCACGCTGAAGGAGTATACCGTTACCCCGTCGAATTCCACCCCTCCTCCCGGCAGGCTCCAGGCGTGGGGCCAGATGGTCTGGGGAGTGCCGTCGAAGGGACCGGCGTAGATCACGTTGACCCCGTCCACATACCCGTCAAAATCGTTGTCGTACTGGGAGAAGTCGACCACGGGGTCCACCAGCTGACAGATGTCCTCCACCATTCCCTGGGTGTTGGCTGGGTAGCTGCCCCAACCGTAGTTTCCGCCCACGTAATAGTCGTATGTCTCGGGGGCCCTCTGCCATCCGGTGGCCGACGGGTAGTCCACGGTGACGATGTCTATCTGGCCGAACGAGACCTGGCCGTAATAGTTCTTCAGTGAGAAGGTGTCGGCCGCGAAGGCCAGTGAATCGAAGTAGACGGAAGGTGTCTGGGCGACATTGTCGGAGAAGTCCACCAGCAGCACCAGCACGTTCATCCCGGCGTCCGACCCGCCCATGGCGCCCCGGGGCCCGAAGGGGGGATTGCCGGGACCGTAAATGGGATTGGGAGCGTCCACTCCCCTGCTCCTGGCGTCGGCGTAGGCATCCATGTAGGAAGCGAGAGCCGCCGCTCCTCCGTCAGCCTGTTCCATGAACCAGGGGGGCGGCGGAACGGCGAGTGACGTCATTGCTGTCAGGAACAGGAGGGGGATGATAATGATCTTCATAATGCTTAACCTCTCAATTGTATTAATGTATCTGCAGGGCGCGTCTGTATATCTTCCGTTTGGCCGCCGGGGTTCCCGGACTCAATCACGATCCTTCTCGGGACAGATGCTGAATCCGCATGTTTCCAGGTTTCTCAGCAGGGTCTCCGTGTCGACGCCCCAGAGGCCCAGCTTCCTGGAGATGTGCTCGGACCAGGAATAGCTGTCAAAGTCGAAATTCTCGTCCATGCCTTCGGGAAGAGGGATCATGTAGTTGGCCTTTTTGTAGTAATCCTGTTCCAGGTATCCTGAATCCATGACCCTGATGGAGCGGTCAACCGCCTCATCATCCAGGACGGGGTACTCCCCCTCGAACAGGTGGAAATCCATCGGATAGCGGGGCCTGACGGGCGGGTCCTCCGCGGGATATCCCATGGCCAGCATGACCAGGGGAAAAACTCCCTGTGGAAGAGCGTAATCCTCCCCTATCTTCCCCGCCATCATGGGCGCGGCGCCTATGTAGCAGCTTCCCAGCTCCAGGCTTTCCGCGGCTATGACCATGTTCTCCGCCATGTAGGCGGCGTCCTGCAAGGCGAACAGAAGGGTGTAGAGGTCGGAGGCTTTTCTTTTCCAGCCCCTTCTCTCCATCACCCTCTCCATCCGGTGGACATCGGCGCAGATGATGAACAGCAGAGGCGCCCTGAATACGTTCTTCTCAATGTCCCTGGATAGCAGGAGACTCCCCATCTGCATGGCGAAGGGAGCCTGCTGACCGGCGGCCACCACAGTTTCCAGGACTTCATCCGAAGGCTGCTCCTCCCGGTACTTCCTGATGGAGCGCCTGGCCATTATGGTGTCCGTGACCGGATTGCTAATCATAGGTGACCTCCAATGGCCCGATTCCGCGGCAGTGAAGGGAAAACCTACTTCAACCGGTCGCTGTCGTCACGGTCCGGAACTCCGGCAGTCAGATGGTTATCCGCCACTCCTCCTCACCGGTCTGCTTCATGCCTATCCCGTGGCTCATGAGATTATCCCTGAGCCATTCCAGGGACTTCTCGAACTTGTCCAGCAGTACGGTGGTACCATCCTGCGCCTTAATCTCCAGTATCTTTGTATTCTTGAAATACTTGCCCCTTCTGACCGTCAGGCCGTCCAGGGGAAGGCTCACCGGCTTTCCCTTTACCAGCGGCCTCAGAAGAAAACCCAGCTGCATGTAGAGGGGGGCCATCCTGCCCAGGTGGTAACTGATGAACCTCTGGTTGGTTATGACGCACCTGGACCGGACAGGGAACTTGACCTTCTTTCCCTGCAGGCCGTATCTCTTCTCGTCCAGCAGGATGCTCTCGCCGGGGTTGAGCTCGAGTTTCTTTGCCATCTTAGCTCTCCTTCTTGGTATTGAATAATGGTACCGGGCGTTCTTCCAGCGGATTCCGGCAGATGCATATATTCATTTTCCCTGCAGTGATAGTCAATACCGGATACCATATTCGGATATTCGCTGTCAGACCCGCTGTGACTTATATTTACCGCGTGGTAGGCCGGGAGTAATGTGAGGGATGACGGAACCCCGGCATGTTCCTGTCGTTAAACGCTGGATGAATACCAAAAAGGAGCGCCAATTGGATAATCCATCCGACCCCGACGGCCTGAAGAGGGAGAACGCAATCCTCAGGCGAAGGCTGCAGAGGCTGGAGCTGGTCTTCAGGAATTCCGTGGACGTACTGCTGGTTGTGGACGCGGGGACAGGCAGGATAATCAGGGTAAGCGACGCGGTGAAGAACGTTCTCGGCTACCAGCCGGGCAAGCTGGTGGGAAAGAACATGAAGGAGATACTGCCGGGTAACGGCGATGAAGAACTCCATCTCGATATGGAGGGGAACGTTCCGGAGATCCTGGACGGTGTTTTCCTCGACCA
Organism: Candidatus Aegiribacteria sp.; assembly: GCA_046498225.1. Taxonomy (GTDB): domain Bacteria; phylum Fermentibacterota; class Fermentibacteria; order Fermentibacterales; family JCC-6; genus Aegiribacteria. The sequence goes on along the minus strand of JAWOBF010000115.1, from coordinate 9,509 downwards.
GAAGGTAATCTGCGGCGACGGGTCGCTCAAGGCCATGGACATGACCACGAGCCTGGTGGAGAATGGCGGCATCAGCTGCATACTCATCACTTTCAGGGATACTTCCGAGAGAAAACGGTTCCAGCGTGAGATGCTGAAGAAGAACCGCGCTCTGGACAGTTCCCTAAGCGCCATAGTGATAGCGGACGGCGACTGGGGGATATGCTACGCGAACGCCGAGGCCCTGAACTACTGGAGGTACGGCAGGGCCGAGATGTTTAGAGTGGAAATGGAAGACCTGTTCTCCCTGGTGACGGACCTCGATACCATCAAGGCTGCTGTGGAGAAGGACGGCAGTTGGGGGGGTGAACTGGAGTGCCAGCGGATGGACAGCACCACCTTCTTCGCATCCGCCACGGCGGTTACCGTTGATGACGATGAGGTGGAAGATCCGTGCTACGTCTTTTCATTCCTGGATATAACCGGCCGGGTGGAACTTGAGAAACGGCTCACCGAACTCTCCCTGCATGACGACCTTACAGGGCTATACAACAGAAGGGGATTCATGACCCTGGGCCGGCAGCTGCTTGATTCCACGAAGAGAAAACAGCCTGAGATAGGCATTCTCTACGTCGATCTGGACTACCTGAAACTGATAAACGACCGGCTGGGACACGCCGCCGGTGACAGCGCCATCGAAGCAACCGCCGTGCTGCTGGAGAACTGCTTTCGGGATTCGGACATAATCGCCAGGATAGGCGGCGATGAATTCGTGGTCCTGTTCATGGACACCAACGGCTTTTCCCTTAAATCCATAAGGCGCCGCATCGATTCGCGCCTGGAGGAGATGGAGATGGAGAAACCCCTGCCCTTCATGCTCTCCCTCAGTATAGGGTACTATTCTACGGTACTGCACTACCAGACCCAGATAGGACTGCTTCTCAGCCGCGCGGATTCGCTCATGTACGAGGACAAGCGGAAACGCAGAAGCAGAATCTCCGGCGAGGACATCCTCAAGCCGGGCTAACCTTTCTTACCTTTGCTGGCACATTTAATCAATAAATCTCTACTAAAATCTCTTTGGACGATGAGGTCCGTATTCACCGTGAAGGGTGGCGTCACCCGCGTATATCAGTCTCCGGGTGCCATCCCTGAGCTGAAGCTTCAGAGCGCCGTTCTCCGCGATGCCCATGGCCCTGCCCGTTACTATCTTGGTGGCGGTTCTCACATCCACCTGGGAACCTAGTAGAAGGGAGCAGGATTTCCATTCCGGGATGAAAGGCCTGAGACTGCCTTCGGCTATCCAGACATCGTAGGCGCTCTGGAAATCCTCCAGAAGCCTGGCTGCAAGTTCAGCCCTGCAATACCTGCGGCCGGTCTCCATGAACAGTGATGTAGCCGTTTCCGGCATATTGATCTCAGATGGGTCCGTGTTCACGTTGATACCTGTACCCACCACAACATGCTCCACGCTGTCCATCTCGGCCTTCATCTCGCACAGGGTGCCGCTTATCTTCCTTCCGCCGCAGTAGATGTCGTTGGGCCATTTCACGGAGCATGTCAGGTCCGGGACCAGCCTGCGAAGCGCCCTTATGGACGCTATCACGGTCAGGACCGGTATCTGGGAAGCTTCTGCAGGGGGCACCGAAGGCCTGAGTATCATTGAAAGATAGAGATTGCTTCCGGGAGGTGAGTGCCACTCCCTTCCCTTTCTGCCCTTTCCGGATGTCTGCATGTCCGCGGTTACTACGGTGCCGTGGACAGCGCCCTGGGCCGCCAGCATCATCGCCAGGCTGTTGGTGGAATCCACGGTTTTCATGTAGACGACCTTCGGGTTCAAAGAACTCTCGCCGAGATATCTTCCTATCTCGTCTGACGTGGGCAGGTCCACGCTCTGAACCAGGCGGTAGCCCCTGTTGGAGACGGCGTCTATGGTGTAACCGGTTTCTCTCAGCTTTTCAACGTTCTTCCACACGGCGGTTCGGGATATACCGAGTTCACGGGACATATCCTGTCCCGAGATATATCCTCCGCGCTCCCGAAGAATTCCGAGGATGCGGCTGGCGCTCTCACTCATGACCCCTCCCCCGTACTGACTGCCGGCAGGTTAACAATGCCGTAAGAAGTATTGGCTACAGTAATTTTACTATTGTTACCGGCGGGATCATTGTCAACTAAGTGTCCTCGGAAAGTTGACTTTGATTCGGTTTTCTGTCCAGCCGAATATATGGTTTGATGTCCAGCAGCGGCGTGTTGTCCAGAGCGCTGAGACCGGAAGTGTAGACCCTCGACCCCTCCACCCGAAGCAGTCTGGCCACATCCAGGCCTACGGGATTGGGACGATTGGGAGACCTGCTGGCGAAAAGGCCCACCGAGGCGCCTCCCATGTGGGGGGGATGGGCTTCGTTCGAACCGTCGTATCCCCTTACCCTGTCCATATGGAACAGGACTATGATGAAATCGAATCGCTCAAGGTCGCGAAGGCCGTTGCTGTAACGGGGAAACAGCTCCAGGTAGAATTCACCGGTATCATCATCCTCCTTTCCCTGCGATGGCGCGCTTTCGCTGTAAGGGGTGTGAACAACTCCTATCGGGGTATATTCGATGGTTCGCACTGCTTCTCCTCCATTTCCCGCTCGGATGCAGGTCCTGCAAGCGGCGGCGCACTTGCTTTGTCACGCATTAAGATATTATATGATGCTCGAGCATTAACTGTTCATATAAAGCGTAGGAGTATCCGCGATGGATGAATCAGTTTCTTCTAAGAACGAGCTGACAGACGAACGGCCGGAACCCGCGGGGCGGAAGGTCCGACCTGGCATGTGCCCAATCGAGGAACTCGATACGGGGGAATGCGTGGATTTCCTTTTCAGCATAATCTCCGCCATCACCGAACCTATACTCGTTCTCGACTCTGAACTGAAATGCGTATTCGTCAACGACAGCTTTACCGAGATGTTCGGAATACACCCTGACAATATCAGGGACGAATCGGTGTTCACAATTGGGGACGGGCTGCTGGACCTGAAAGGCCTTCGAGATCTTCTGGACGAACTTCTTTCCATTCACAGGGATTTCGACGGCTACGAAGCGAATCTCAACCTGCTCAATGTCGGTGAGCGCATAATGTCACTCAACGCCACGGACGTGCATCAGAAGACGGATACCGGCAGGCTGCTGCTTCTAAGCTTCATCGACATAACAGACCAGAAGAAAGCGGAAAAGAAACAGAAGGAGGATGAGGAGAAGTACAGGGCCCTGTTCGAGAATTCCAGGGATGCCATAATGATGCTGGAACCCCCCGACTGGCTGTTCACCGCCGGTAATCCCGCCACCATCAGAATGTTCGGTTGCAGAAGCGAGGCTGATTTCACTTCTCATCAGCCCTGGGAGCTTTCCCCCGAGTACCAGCCGGACGGACAGATATCCGCCATTAAGGCGAAGGACATGATAGACCGGGCCATGGAAAACGGCTCCAATTTCTTCGAGTGGACTCACAGAAGAGTTGACGGCGAGGAATTCCCCGCCACAGTCCTTCTAAGCCGGATAGAGATCAAAGGAAAGATGCTGCTGCAGGCTACGGTCCGGGATATCACAGGGCGCAAGCAGGTGGAGGAGGAGCTGGCAACCCACAGGTTCCGCCTGGAGGAGCTGGTGAGGGAGAGAACGGCCGAGCTGGAGGAAAGCGAAAAGAAGTACCGGACCCTGGTGGAGCAGAGCCATGACGGTATCTACATATACGGAAATGAACGCTTCCTGTTCGTAAACGACATGGTCTGCGACATGACCCGCTACACCAGGGATGAACTGCTCGAAATGGATTTTATCAGTCTGGTGGATACGGACGACCGCGATATGGTCACGGCCGACGGCAGGATAAAGGAGGGTAAGTCGGATATTCCCAACGTATTTCAGCTGAGGATCGCAAGGAAGGACGGCGAGGTCCGACACATCGAATTCTCCGTCAGGGATATAGCGTACGGAGGGGAAGCCGCGGTGCTGGGAGTGGCCAGGGACATAACCGACCTGAAGAAGCTGGAAGAGGAGCAGAAGAGGATCGAGAAGCTGGAATCCCTGGGGCTCCTTGCCGGCGGGATAGCCCATGATTTCAACAACTTCCTGACAGCCATCATGGGTAATATCTCCCTGGCGAGGACCATGGTGGAACCCGGCAGCGACCTCTACGAGATACTGACAAGTTCTGAACATGCCACCAGCAAGGCGTCCAATCTAACCAGGCAGCTGCTCACTTTCTCCAGAGGGGGCAACCCGATCAAGAAGAGCATGTCTCTCGGCAAGCTCCTGAAGGAGACCTGCTCCTTCGTGCTCAGCGGCTCGAATGTGACCGCCGAGTTCGATCTGCCGGAAAACCTTCGACCCGCCACAGTGGACAGGGAACAGATGGAGCAGGTCTTCAGCAATATCATCATCAACGCCTCCCAGGCCATGCCGGAGGGCGGAAAGATCATGGTGAGCGCTGAGAATCTGAACCTGGCAGAGGGAGATCATCCCGGCATCCCCCCGGGATCCTACGTTAAGGTCATTATTAAAGATGACGGATACGGAATTGAGGAAGAACATCTCAGCAGACTGTTCGACCCCTTCTTCTCCACAAGGAACAGCGGTTCCGGGCTGGGGCTGTCGACCGCCTATTCCATAGTCAGAAAACATGGAGGGCACATAATGGTGGACACGGAGGTGGGCAGAGGCACCGCTTTCATGGTCTATCTTCCGGCGGATTCGGGGACCAACGAAGAAAGTTTTGAGGATCATGCAGCTCCGAAACCGTCCGGGAAAAGAATTCTTCTGATGGATGACCAGAGGATGGTCAGGGAGACCGCCGGAGCCATTCTAACCGAGCTGGGATACCATGTGGACTGCGTATCTGAAGGCTCCCGGGCGGTTGAGATGTACATGCAGGGCCGGGAGAATTCCAATCCCTACGACGCCGTGATACTGGACCTGACCATTCCCGCCGGAATGGGAGGTACGGAGACCATTCAGGAACTGCTCAGGATAGACCCGGATGTAAAGGCCATAGTCTCCAGCGGTTACTCCAACTCCTCAATAATGAGTGATTACGCCAGCTACGGGTTTTCCGGGGTAATGACCAAGCCCTATTCCATCGACCAGGTGGCAAACCTTCTAAGCAGCATACTGAACGGCTGACCCCGGACCCGGTGCCGGTGCCGTAATATCCCGATAAGGTTCAAGCATCTTCTTCATCACTCCAGTTCGAGGGTGAACCGATGGAAAGGTCCCTTTCCCGCAGCATGTCCATGAACTCCTGAAAATCGTCCACCGCACCCGGATCGATACTCTTCTTCTCCACCAGCGATAAAGCCCTTTCGTACAGGCTGAGCGCTTCACCGATGTCCTCCATCAGAATGCGGATCATTCCCTGAATGCTGAGCGCATGACAGGCGGAAAGAGGATCTCTTATCCGTTCCGCGAGTTCGAATGCGCTGCCTGACAGTTCCAGGGCGCTCTGGAAGTCCCCGAGAAGCCGGTACATATTGGCCACGTTCACCAGGGCTATCGCTTCGGATTTCATGTTGCTCGACTCCCGGGCCAGCTTCAGAGCCTCCAGCCTGTACTTCAGGGAGCGGTGGTGGTCGCCCGTCATCCTGGTGAGCACTCCCAGATTGTTCAGTATGCTTGACTGAAGTGTCTTGTTCCCTATGTCGATCTGATATTCCAGGGCCTCCTCGAACAGTTCTCCCGCCTTTTTCAGGTTACCGTCCATGGCCATGTTGATAGCGTATCCGTTAAGGGCGTATCCCAGAGTGGACCTGAGTCCCAGCTCTCTGCTAACCCTTACGGCGTCACGGAACTCCTTCGTCGCCCTCTCCCGCTCGCCTGTTCTTGATAGAAGGTTGGCCAGATTGGTCTTGAGAGCGGCGAATCTGTGTCTGTTACCTGTTTCCCGGAGTATTTCCCTGGCTTTCCGATAGTATTCCATAGCGGCGCCATTCAGACCGGTATCCGAATAGTGGTTTGCCATGGTGCTGTAGATGCTTGCGGTCAGCGCCCGGTCACCAGCTTCCCGCGCCTTTTCCAGTGCGAGCCGGTAAAGGTCCTCGATATGTTCGAATTCACCGATCTCGTTCAGCAGAATGCATTTCAACCTGATCGCCGAGGCTTCCTCTCCCGGCTCGTTCCTTGCGCCGGTTTCCTTCAGGACCGTATCGATGATATCCATGGCGTCCGTTACGTCACCGAACCTGGCCAGGACCCAGTGCCTGACATTCAACGCTTCGATCCTCGCCCTCCATTCCCATCCCTGCGAGTCCTCATCCACAAGTTCCAGTATGGTTCCGGCAATTTTCAGGAGTTCGGATCCCTGCTCGTTCTCCCTGGCGATCGATAGCGCTCTGACTGCCCATTCAATGGTCCTGTCACGGTTACCGGAAAGCTTCCAGTGCTCAAATATTATGGGAGCCATGGCAGCGGTCTCTTCAGAGTATATATCCTCGTATACACCGGCGGCGATACCGTGAAGGATCCTCCTGTTGTGACGGAGCAGGGTGCCGTAAACGGATGACTGGACCAGGTCGTGCCTGAAGGACATCATGCCGCCGTTCTCGGACAGGTAGCCCTTTTTGATCAGCCCCCTCCCGGTATGCTTTATTTCGATGCCGGTCTCCAGCCGTGACATCACCTCATCCAGGACCCTGACAGCGAAGCTCACACCTATCACCGAGGCCATCTGCAGCATCTTCCTCTCCGGCGCCGGCAGCATATCCACCCTTGACTGCACCAGTGACCGGACCGAGGAAGGCACCTCAATACGGTCGGGATCCATGGTCAGCCTCCACACGCCTTCCCCGTCCTTCCGGATACCTCCGCTCTCCAGAAGACTCAGCACCAGCTCCTCGGCGTAGAAGGGATTGCCCCTGGCCCCTCCGGCGATGAACTCCGTCAGGGTGCCGTCAAATTCCAGCTGCTCTGCCCCATCGGAAAGAAGGTAGCTGGAGATAGAGTTTATATCACCGTCTCCCAGGGGTTTAAGCTCCATAACATCCCAGTCGCCCGCCCGGGTGGACGATGAGTTTTCAAAGGGTCGCTCGGTTACGATTATCAGGGTGCTTGAGGGACCTCCGCCCGATTCGATGAACAGATCCAGCACCCTGGATGAAGGGGTGTCCATCCAGTGAACGTCCTCCAGGGCGATGATAAGGTCGTTCCCGGTGCCTATTGCGTCCAGAGCAAGACGGATGGCCACGATGATGCTATGGCTCTCCTCGGGAGTATGCCCCTCCGTACCGTTCCTGTTCATGCGGAGAAGCTCGGTTAACCTACCGGCTTCCTGCCTGATCTTGTTCCCCAGTCTATGGTTCTCACAATCATCCGCCAGCGCCATTACCATGCCGCTTATCTCTTCCCGGTTCTGGCTGCTTATTCCGAAGTAGTGCCTGAGAAGGTCTATCCAGATCCAGAAGGGCGTCTGGGAGTATCGCCTGGCATGGCCATGAAGAACCGTCTGGTCCCCGGTGCCCTTCAGAAAGTGGTGAAGAAGCCTGGATTTCCCTATACCCGCCTCTCCCCGTATCGTCAGAAGCCCTGTGGACCCGGATTCGGCCAGGGTCCTTCCCAGCAGCGTTTCAAGGGTTGCCCTCTCTTTCTTCCTGTCAATCAGAGGAGCTCCGGCAAGCCTTGCCGACCTCTCCCACCTTTCATATTTCAGCTTTCCGGGGCCGAGGGGAACGTAGAGGGATACTGGAGTGCTGAAATCCCTGATCTGGAAGTCTCCCAGGCGGGAAAAACTGAATAGATCGCCGCATTCTCTCCTGGCGCTCTCCGAGACAGTCACCATTCCCGGACTGGCCGTCTCCTCTATGCGGGACGCCATGTTCACCGTGGATCCGGTAGCAGTAAGATGACCGGAGGGGTCCGGGGCCACCGTAACAGGCCCCGTGTGTATGCCGGCCCTGGCGTTCATTACCATGTTCTGCGGAAGTGATGGTCCCAGTTCCTCCAGAACATCCATGATCCTGAGAGCGCAGCCCACAGCCCTTGCGCTGTCGTTCTCGGCGGCTGACATGGCCCCGAAGAGTGCCATAAGCCTGTCACCTTCGAACTTGTCCACATAGCCCCCGTATGACTCCACCACCGAGGAGAAGAAGCCCATGATCCTGAACACGAGATCATGAAGGACTTCATGGTCCAGAACCTGGCCAAGGCCGGTGAACCCGGTAAGGTCCAGGAACAGAACAGCCACTCTGCGGCGCTCCCCCTCCATGAGCTTCCTGGTCCTTCCGGCGAGCAGCCTTGCCCCGCTGGAATACTCGGAAATGCTCTCCTGGAGGACGGAGGTAACAGCTGAAGATAATTCGTCAATATTCCCGAATGACAGTATGGTTCCTTTCCCGGTGCGTGAATGGCGCCCGCTGTTGCTCAACCCCTGAGGAAACCGACCCCGGCGCTTCAGGATTATAATACACACGATCGCCGGTGATGCGGAAGGGAGGATTTATGCTGGGAGCCGGTGAACTGGCGGCACTTGGGACGGCGGTCTGCTGGACCGTGACCGTCATGTCCTTCGAAGCCGCCGGTAAAAGGGTGGGAGCGCTCCCGGTGAACATCATCAGACTTTTGGGGGGACTTGTGTTCCTGTCCCTCTACTCACTGGTCGTCAGGGGTGTGCCACTCCCCTGGGACGCCACGGGCTTCCAGTGGTTCTGGCTGGGTCTTTCCGGAGTTGTGGGATTCGTGGTGGGAGACCTCTGCCTGTTCAGGGCTTTCATACTCATCGGCAGCAGGATAACCATGGTGATATTCGCCCTGGTTCCGCCGGTTACGGCTTTCACGGGCTGGATATTCCTCGGCGAGACCCTGACTCTGAAACACTGGCTGGGCATAACCGTGACCGTGACCGGCATATGCATGGTCATCCTCATAAAGGAGGCCAGCAGGATGAAACTTGCCCATCCGATCCGGGGTATCATGCTGGCCCTTGGCGGCACCCTGGGCCAGGCTGCGGGTCTGGTGCTGAGCAAGCACGGACTGGGTGACTACAGCGCTTTCGCCGCCACACAGATACGGATAATAGCGGCTCTCGCAGTGTTCATGCTGATTGTCCCGTTCACCGGGCTCGCCGGCAGGATAGGCAGGGCAGTCCGCAACGGGCAGGCCGTGGGCTTCATCTCACTGGGGGCGTTCTTCGGCCCCTTTCTCGGAGTGTCCCTATCCCTTGTTGCGGTGCGGCTCATAGAGGTTGGAATTGCCTCGACCATAATGGCCATGGTGCCCGTATTCATAATATTCCCGGAAGTCGCGTTCCTGGGCAAGAAACTGCGGCCCCTGGAGGTGGCCGGAGCGGTGGTGGCCGTGGCAGGTGTTGCCCTTGTGAGCCTGTAGCCTGCTGTCAGGCGGAATATAGCCCTGCTCCCTATGATAAATCCGCATATGGGAATTGACTGAGAGTGACAGGTTAGTATTATCGAAGCAGAAGGCATAGCTTTCCTGCTTATTTTGGCGTTGAACACTTCAGAGGGAGAATAAGGCTTGAGCAATTCCGAAAGTGTCCT
>JAWOBF010000112.1:0-6822 GCA_046498225.1 Candidatus Aegiribacteria sp. | reverse complement strand
TTACCGGGAACGATACGCTGGAAGTGATATCGGTGCGCAGTTTAAGTCCCACCGAGCTGGCCTGGTGGGAACCTTCCTCATATCCTCCCGATTCCCTCTGGGAGAAGCATGTTGTCTCCACGGTGGGCGACCATTGCCGTTTGTTCCCCTGCGACCTCGACCAGGACGGCGACATGGATATCCTCATTGCCCGAGACCACTCCGACGGTCTGCATTGGTGCGAGAACCTCGACGGCAGCGGCACCTCGTGGGTAAAGCATCAGATAGGTGGGTATTACGACAGAGCCTCCTCAGTCCGCGCCGCTGATATCGACGGCGACGGTGATGTCGACGTCGTCATAAGCAACAACCAGGACGGAGAGCTGGTCTGGTTCGAGAACCTGAACGGTTCGGCCACCAGCTGGGAGAGACATCTGATCGAGGCCGGTCTGCAGAACCCCGGAAGAGTACATGCGGCCGACGTGACCGGCGATGGATATACCGACGTTATCCTCCGCCAATTCCTGTACCGGAACATGGACGGCACCGGTCAGCAATGGGTAAGGTTCCAGTATGCTTCCGGTTTGAACCCGGAGGTGGCCGATTTCAACCAGGATGGAGAACCCGATATCCTGAATATCCAGAGTACGGGTATCTCCTGGCACGACCTTGAGGGGCACACCGAGGGATGGCTCCTCTCCTCCATACGCGACATGACCAGCTATCCCCAGTGGGACAGCATCACATGGACAGGAGAAGAACCCCCGGGAACGGACATCTTCTTCCAGCTGAGGTCCTCCAACGACTGGGAGGACATGGGAGCCTGGTCCGATACCATCTTCGCCCCCCGGAACCTTGCGGGTGTACTGGACAGCACCCACAGGTACCTGCAGTACAGGGTGGGGATGACGTCCGAGACGGAATTCCAGTCACCCATTCTCGATGAGGTCGGCTTCTACTGGACCTTCCTGGGCATAGAGGGAGGAGAAGGAACAGAGGAGTTCTCAATATCCGCGTTTCCCAATCCATCTGCCGGGTCCGTCTCGATACTCGTACCCCCGGTGTTCCTCGAGGAGGCCGAGATGAGCGTCTACGACATCTCGGGCAGGTTTGTCAGGAAGCTGTCCGAAACAGACGGGAATGTATTCGCCTGGGACTGCCGAGACCCCTCGGGGAATGAGATACCTCCCGGCCTCTACATAGTGCGGGGAACCGCCGGCGGCAGGTCGCATTCGGTCAGGTTCGTGAAGATATAGTTTTTCAAAGAAAGAATTCGGAACCTGGAACACTCATAGTCCGATTAATGATAGTGTAACTTATAATATTCATCCGTCGGTTTCCGTGGTCCAGCTTACACTGCTTTCGGTTCCCGTGAGGTGAACCTTCCCCCATAAGGTCGGGACCTTCTTCACCAAACCTCTATCTCAGGAACGTCATCTTTCCAGGGAACATGTTCCGCGCGCGGATGAAGACCGTGGCGGTCACCAGGGCCAGGAAGAATGATGCTGCGAGCAAAGCGGGGTAGATCGCGTGATCCACGGCGAACAGAGCAGCTGTCAGGAGGATCACTCCCAGCCCGGGCAGTCGGGTGTGCATCTCGAAGCGGCTCTTTGCCCTTCAGCCGATGGCACATCTGCTCGACCCGTGTTGCTTGATACCCCGGCACCGACGGCTATTATGTGTAACACATTCAAAGGCAGGAGGTAGCTATATGTCAAAGTCGCTGGTATCCATCGTCATTACGGTTTCCCTGGTAGCGTCCGCTGCACTGGCCGAGAACGGTCTCGTGACCTTACAGAGCAACTTCAGCGTTCGGGAAACGGGGAACAGGCTCGAACGGCAACTTGAAGAGAAAGACATGATGATCTTCGCCCGGATCGATCATGCTGCCGGCGCTGACAGCGCGGGCCTGGCGCTCAGACCCACCGAGCTGTTCATATTCGGGAACCCCAATGTGGGAACCCCTCTCATGCAGTGCTCTCAGTCGATGGCCATCGACCTGCCCCAGAAGATGCTGATCTGGCAGGACGAGTCGGGAGCCGTCTGGCTTTCCTACAACGATCCCTATTACTTGGCGGAACGACACGAGTTGCAGAGCTGCGACGAGAACATCGCCATTGTCGCCGAAGCTCTGGGAAGCCTCGCCCGAGCAGCTGCGGCCGACTGACCAATCGGCCACCATCGCAAGAGCGATACTGCACCGCACTGAGGAAAACGCCCATCATCGAAATCGTCGGTGGCCGAGGGCGTCATATGCGGCTTCTCAACAGGCATGGCGTGATGTTCTTGGGTCGGGTTTCCGCAAAGGGACGCAGTGCTCCCTGAAGCCGGATTCTGTAGGCTGGTCCAGAATTCATCCAGTCTCTGCCTCAGGCGTGTCTGCATCAATACCCCGATTCCTGTCGAATTGGAGCCGCCGGAAACTACCGCAAGCCTCGAGTAGTTCGGGCTCTTCTATTCAAACCCGCAGAAGGTGATGGCCGTCCGCCGACGAATGGAATCCTTCTCCCTTCGGCTTGATCCACACATGGGCGAGACAGGCCGACCGGAGACCGCAACCGCAGACTCCGGTCCGCGCACGCAGGCGCTATACGATTGACTCAGGATTACTGTCCACCCCGACACACTCCGGTCCGCGCACGCAGGCGCTATACCGGTGACGGGGACGGTCAGATGGAGGCGGTGACCTCCGGTCCGCGCACGCAGGCGCTATACAGCCCCTGCTCAGCACCTCAATCAAGCACGATGAACTTCCTGGTGTACACCGACCGTTGAGGGCTCCCGACCCTGAGCGCCACAACGTAGCATCCAGCCGGGAGATCGCAGAGTCCGGTGCTGTGGGTCCCGGCCGCCTCGGTCCCGCTCATGGGACGTGCCGCCAGACGTCCTGCGGCATCGTACACCAGCAGCGTAACGTTCGCGCTGCAGCTCAGCTCGAAGCTGATCACGGGAGATCCCCCCGAGGGATTGGGAGTCACCCGCAGAAGACCGTCCCCCTGTTCATCACTCCCGTGTACGGAGGTCTCGCCGAGGCAGTAGATCTGCAGCCCGTCGCTCCAGCACGCCGTGAATGCAGTATCGCCGACTACCGCAAGCTCCTCCACGCATATGCCCCCATCCTGGTAGTAGCCGGAATGGAACGGATTCGAAGGGTCGGAGATGTCCACCACTCGAAGGCCGCTGTTATTCGCGGCGACGTAAGCGTACCCGGCGGAGATATCTACCGCCATTGCGCTGCCCGGCATTCCGCAGGATCCCACCTCCGTCGGACTCCCCGGGTCGGAGACATCCACCACTCTCAGACCCTCCTCGTCGGAGGCCACACAGGCGCAGTCCCCGCTGACAGCTACATCGCTCGCCGTTCCAACAAGCGCGCATTGTCCGAGGGCCACAGGATTCGACGGATTCGAGACGTCAGCGATCTTCAGGTAAATGCCGTCGACGTAGTAGGCGTAGTCACCTTGTACATCAACACCCCTGGCATAGCTGGGCGACGAGCACGATCCCACCTCCACCGGGTTGGCAGGGTCGGATACGTCTATTACTCGAAGACCCGCCTCGTTGGCGGCAACGTAGGCATAGTCGTCCACCACCACTGCATCCCGGGCTCTGCCGGAAGTGCCGCAGCTTCCCGTCTGGAAGGGCGCCGAAGGATCGCTGACATCGATTATCCTCAAGCTGTAAGAAGTGTAATCGGCGACGTATATGTAATCACCGCTAGCGGCAACAGCCTCCGCCTGAAGGGGGTCGGAACATGTGGACACCCACACGGGCTCTGCGATGTTCGATATGTTGATGATGTGGATTCCCTCATCACCATCACACATGTAGGCGTAGTCGCCGCTGGCGGCGACCGCCTTGCAGTAGCCGGGTGTCTGGAAGAATCCCGTCTCCACCGGGTCGGAGGGCGTCTCGATGGATATCACGCTCAGCCCGTCATGGTTGGCCAGGTAGGCGAAATCCCCGCCCAGAGCAACGGTTTCGGCCTGCCCGGAGACATTCAGATAACCCACTTCGAAGGGGTCGGAGGGGTCGGATACATCTATGACCCGCAGCCCGTCGTACCAGTCGGCAACGTACGCGTAGCTGCCCGACACCTCTATGCAGGTTGCGTAGCCGGGCGTATTGCAGGATGCGACATGTGAGGGTGATGTAGGATCGGAAATATCCAAAATGACCATGCCGTCCTGGTCGGCGGCCAAGTACGCGTAGTCGCCTTCTACGGCCACATCCTTGAATTCTGCCATGGGGTCATAGCCGCCGACCTCTTGAGGGTTTTCGGGGGTGGAGACATCGATAACCCTCATGCCCCCGTAGCCCGCCGCCACGTAGGCGTAGTCGCCGGATACGGTCAGGTCGTAGACGAACTCGGTGATGTTCACGGTTCCCACAACTTCCGGGTCCTGCGGATTCGAAACGTCAATCACCTTCATGCCCTGGCCCCTGTCCGTGACAAAGGCGTAGTCACCGGAGACGGCGACACCGTTGCAATTGCTGGTCACGGGGCAGGAGCCCAGCTTCACAGGATCACTGGGCTCACTGACGTCCCAGATCTCCAGCCCGGCCTGGACGCACGCCAGGAAGAGCATCTCACTGGAAGGGTCGTAGCAGATATCCTCCACGCCATCCCCCGCATGAATGCCCTCCGACACCAGAACGGGATTACCGGTATCGGACACATCCAGGATGTAGACTCCCCCTCCCGCGCCGCAGAAGGCCAGCTCCCTGGCCATGTCGACATCCGAGCTCTGTGCCCAGCCGAAAGGCCAGCTTCCCACGAAGGACACGTTCGATGAGTCCCCGGCTCCCATGGGACCATCAAAGACCTCGAGCTCTGCCATATCCGGAAATCGGTTCGCGACGCCGGCGGCACCGGTATGGCAATGAGAATCACGGATGGCATTCGTATCTGAATAAACGTTTGTGACGAGCAATGCCAGCAATAGCTGAGCAAACATTTCGGCTCCTTCCCACCAGCCGATAAGAAACCGGACCTCAGACCCATCCGTGCCTGAGCAACAGGAAACTTGATTTCACACCTTCCGTGAATTGCTCCTTGAGCAAGCCTCATGGCCGCATTTTCACCGGTTTCCACCAGTCTCGGTACTTGATTGCAGAATACCAGGGCAGAACCGACCGGTCAAGCGCGCATCAAGAATTGGATCAAGTGCAACCGTCATCTCAGGGGGAAAGAGTTCTTCAGAGGTTTGAACCGTCGATGACGAGGACATTACAACTACTACGGGATTATCGGTAACCCACGAGCGATTGACCGCTTTCACTCCCGACTCTCTGGTCATAGGCGCAACCGATGCGGGATATCTTGGCTACTTCATCAGTGACAGGCATGTAGTCATCAATCTCGACGGAGTTGTGAATCAGCGCGCGTTCAATCATATAAAGGAACGGACTTTCGGTGAGTACCTGGAAGAATTGAATCTTGATAGCCTGAGGATCTCCCGCGAAAGGCTTGAGTTCTTCTGCCGCAATGGAAGGATGTACGAGCATAATGAATAGAGAATTTGAAAGCCGGATTTCACGCTTTGAACAATCTGCTTTGCGCCCATGCTGAACGGGGCGAATATCCCCCGGTTTTTCAACGATGATACGCGTCTACGACATCTCGGGCAGGTTTGTCAGGAAGCTGTCCGAAACAGACGGGAATGCTTTCGCCCGTGACTGCCGCGATCCCTCGGGGAATGAGATACCTCCCGGCCTCTACATAGTGCGGGGAACCGCCGGCGGCAGGTCGCATTCGGTCAGGTTCGTGAAGATATAGTTTTTTCAAAAGAGATGAATTCAGAATCTGAACACCATAGTCATATTATTGATGCCCTCGCTGAAATGGTCGGGGTGAACGCTGCTACCGGGGCGCGGTATGTTCCAGCACTGATTCCACAAGTGGAAGCAGCCCTCCCGTTCTCCAGCCCAGGGGGGAGGCGGAGAGGGGAAGTTCCAGGACCATGGTCCGAATATCGGGAAGGGTGACGGAAACGTGGGCGGTGGCGGTGTTTTCAGCTGTTATGACGCTGTCTACGGTCATTCGGGAGGAATTCAGAATGGAATGGTGCGAGGGTGAAGACATCATCATCTCCAGGACCGCCATTCCGTCCCAGTACTCTACCTCGTCAGGCGCCGCCTCGAGCCTGACCGAGGCGAAAACCTCCCCCAGCTCCGAATGGCTGAGGGTCCGCAGCGTTTCCAGGTGCTTCTCGCATGCGGAGAGTATTCCACTTGAGCACCCGGGAGTGAGAGAACCGAGAAATGCGCGCGGGGAACCTTCCTGGACCGCTTCCCACGTATTCTCCACAGCTTCCCGGGGAGTATTCCCCGAAAGCAGGGCGGTTATCAGGATGATTCCCCGCAGCAGGGTCACTGTATCACTTCGTAGGTGGCCGATACCTCGACGGTCACCGAGAACGCCCCGGGAGTTATGGAGGGGGGCTGGGCCGAGTAGCCTCCTCCATCCATGTAGCTGTCGTAGGCGTAGCCGTAGTCCTGGTAGTAATTGCTTGTCCACTCGCTGACGGACTGAAGCGGTCCCAGTTCGACTTCGAAGGCGTCGGCCAGCTGTTCAGCCTTTCCCCTGGCGTTCCGGGCCGCTTCCCGCCTTGCCTCCTCGTACAGTCCCGCGGTATCCTCCACACGGAAGTAGACGCCGGTAATGGAATTGGCCCCCGCGTTCACCACGGCGGAGAGCAGGTCGCCCACTCTGTCGATGTCCCTGATGTCGGCCTGCACGTAGTGATTGACCACGTATTCCATCTCCCCGGTATAGTCGTACTCGTACTCGTCCCACACCTCCTGCACCCAGAGATTGTATCCGGTGGTATGCATCCCACC
>JAWOBF010000086.1:0-61900 GCA_046498225.1 Candidatus Aegiribacteria sp. | reverse complement strand
GGGAATCTCATTGATGTGATATCCTCCGGCGTCAGGAGCATCGAGAATTACGACAACGATATGACCGAACTCCGGGTGTGCTACGACAACCGCCGGAGGGAAGCGAGGGAGTTCTTCGACCGGGTCGCTGCGGAACTGGACGAGGTCTCCTACCTCATGCCCGACCCGGGGGATTACATCTCTGCGGTGTTCAAACGATTTGAAGCTGGGAGCACGATACTGGATGCAGGCTGCGGCAGCGGGGATATGGTGCTGCGGCTGCTTCGGTCGGGAATGTCGGTCATAGGGGTGGACCAGTCGCAGGAGATGCTGTCGCAGGCCGGGAAGAAGATAGGTTCCGACTGGGGCGGGAACAGCGTCGAACTCCGGCTGGGAAGCGCGGAACACCTGCCGGTGGCCGATTCATCCGTTGACGGGATACTCGCTCATATGCTGCTGCACCACCTGAGCGAGCCATCCGAGTTCTTCGCCGAGGCGGCAAGGGTATGTCGTGAGGCGGGAAGGTGTACAGTTGTGGAACTTGTGCCCCACGAGGATTTTGATCTGAAGAGAATGCAGGGAGACCTTTGGCCGGGTCTGGACCGGAATGAGGTCCGGAGCTGGATGGATTCCGCTGGATTCGTTGACATAGAGGAGACAGCGGCAGGTGATGAAAGGGTGTTCATCCTTTCGGGTCTGCTGCGGGGAAGGAATGGAAATGGCTGATTACAAGGTAGCTGACATCTCCCTTGCCGATTTCGGCAGGAGGGAGATAGAGATCGCGGAGAAGGAGATGCCCGGGCTGATGTCCGTGCGGGAGAAGTACGGCAGGTCAAAGCCCCTTTCAGGGCTTCGGGTTACAGGTTCTCTTCACATGACGGTCCAGACCGCCGTGCTCATCGAGACCCTGAAGGAACTCGGGGCGGAGGTGCGCTGGGCCAGCTGCAACATCTTCTCCACACAGGACCATGCGGCTGCCGCCATGGCGGTGGAGGGAGTGCCGGTTTTCGCCTGGAAGGGTGAAACTCTGGACGAGTACTGGTGGTGCACCAGGCAGGCGCTCACTTTCCCCGGGGGCATGGGTCCCAACCTGATAGTAGACGACGGGGGCGACGCCACGCTTATGGTCCATCGGGGTTTTCAGCTGGAGCGGGAATATGAGGAGTCCGGTCTGCTCCCGGAGGCCTTCGTGGGGCAGGGGGACGAAGTCGCCCTGATGAAGAACCTGGTGGAGGGAATGAAGGGTGACCCCGGTCACTGGAGCGCCATAGTTCCCGATATAATCGGCGTGTCCGAGGAGACCACCACAGGCGTTCACAGGCTCTATAACAACATGAAGGCTGGCAAGCTCCTGTTCGCCGCCTACAACGTCAACGATTCGGTCACCAAGAGCAAGTTCGATAACCTGTACGGGTGCAGGGAGTCGCTGGCTGACGGCATCAAGCGGGCAACCGACGTTATGGTTGCCGGGAAGACCATACTCATCTGCGGCTACGGTGACGTGGGCAAGGGCTGCGCCCAGAGCATGGACGGTTTCGGTGCGCGCGTGATGGTAACGGAGATAGATCCCATCTGCGCTCTGCAGGCGGCCATGGAGGGTTTCGAGGTAACTACGGTTGAGGACGCGCTTCCGGAGGCTTCCATTTTCGTGACCGCGACGGGGAACTACAATGTTCTCACCGCGGAACACATGAGCCGCATGAAGGACCAGTCCATTGTCTGCAACATCGGTCATTTCGACAACGAGATAGGCGTGGAGGGCCTGGAGACCTGGCCCGGGATCGTGAAGGAAGAGATCAAGCCGCAGGTACACAGGTACATCTTCCCAGACGGCCACTGCATCTTCCTGCTTGCCGAGGGAAGGCTGGTCAACCTCGGCTGCGCGACGGGGCATCCCAGCTTCGTGATGAGCAATTCGTTCACGAACCAGTGCATGGCCCAGATAGCCCTGGCCGAGGAGAAACCCGCGGTGGGCGTATACATGCTTCCCAAGATACTGGATGAGGAGGTGGCCAGACTTCACCTCGACAAGCTGGGAGTGAAGCTGACCGAGCTTACGGAGAAGCAGGCGGAATACATAGGTGTTGAAGTGGGAGGTCCTTACAAGCCTGACCACTACAGATACTGATCGAAGTGGCGAGAAACTGAAGGAAATGCTTATATTTCCGGTCCCCACTGTACTGATAACCGGCAGCTTAAATTGAAAGGTTAGACGATGGCAGACAAGATCACAGTGTTGCTGATTGACGATGATCCGGACTTCGTCGAGGCGAACAGCATCGTCCTTGAAGCCAGCGGGTTCGAAGTTATTTCCGCCTCCAGCGGCGCCGAAGGTCTGGAGAAGGTCCGGGAGCAGAAGCCGGATGTGGTGATACTCGATGTCATGATGGAGCATACGGACGAAGGCTTCGCCGTGGCGCGGAGGATCCGTTCGAAGCTGAAGAGCGAAGTTCCTATCATTATGCTGACTTCTGTCGGCAAGGTGACGGGTTACGATTTCAATCCGGAGGAGCATCCGGATTTCTTCCCGGTGAATATCTTCCTGGAGAAACCCGTGCCCCCATCGATACTGGTAAGCAAGGTACGAGAGGTCCTCAAGAAGGGAGAGGAGAAGTGAGCCGCAAACCCGTTGAGATCGTAGCCGCTTCCATGGCAAAGCACGGCAGCGACAGGGAAGCGATCATGGAGATGCTCACAGACGTCAACAGGGAGCTGGGTTACATCCCCGAAGAGGCCATAAGGGCCATAGCTGCCGCCGTTGGTGTCAGCAATGCCGAGATATACAGCGTACTCTCGTTCTACTCGTTCTTCTCCACAGAACCGCGGGGCAGGAATATCGTCCGACTCTGCAATACCATCACCTGCGAGATGAACGGATCGAAGGAGATACTCGAGGCCCTGGAGAATGAACTGGGCATCACGGCGGGGGAGACCACACCCGACAACAGGGTGACCCTGGAGGCCACAAGCTGCATAGGCCTGTGCGATGAGAGCCCGGCCATGCTGGTAAACGATACTCCCCATACCCGGCTTACGCCGGATGAAGCCCGCAGGATCGTAGCGGGCCTTGAATAGGGAGGTTTGAACAGAATGAGCGCCAAGAAAGTACTGACAGCGGAGCAGCAGCCCGAAGTTGGCTCCGCCCTCAAGAAAGCCCTGGGAATGACAGCGGCGGACGTGGTGTTCGAGGTTCGCGAATCGGGAATGCGCGGCCGTGGCGGGGCCGGGTTCCCCACCGGTATCAAGTGGAACCTGGCCGGTGCCGCATCAGGCGCGCACAAGATGGTTATCTGCAACGCCGACGAGGGAGAGCCCGGGACCTTCAAGGACAGGCTCCTTCTCGAGAAGTACGCGCACCAGCTCCTTGAGGGCATGATCATCGCCGGTTACGCCATAGGATCGAACCACGGCATCATCTACCTTCGGGCCGAGTATCCCTACCTCATCCCGGCCCTGATGAAGGCAAGGGATGAGCTTATCGGCAAGAACCTCCTGGGAGATAACATCCAGGGCACGGAGTTCAGCTTCGACGTGGAAGTCCGCAGAGGCGCCGGCGCCTACGTTTGCGGAGAGGAAACCTCACTGATAGAGAGCATGGAGGGAAAGAGGGGCGAGCCGAGGAACAAGCCGCCTTTCCCCGTCAACTCCGGTTACCTGAATCGGCCTACCATAGTCAACAACGTCGAGACCTTCGTCAACGTGCCCCATATCATCATGAACGGCTCGGACTGGTACCGGGAGCTGGGTATCGGCGAATGTACCGGGACCAAGCTCTTCAGCGTATCCGGCGACGTGGAGAACCCCGGAGTCTACGAGGTTCAGATGGGATCCACCATAGGCGAGCTCCTGGAGCTGGCCGGGGCTCCCGACGTACAGGCAGTACAGGTGGGAGGCGCCAGCGGAACCACCATAAGCGCGGACGAGCTGGACAGATGCCTCTCCTTCGAGGACCTTGCCCCCGGGGGCTCTGTGATAGTGTTCGACAGTTCCCGGAACATGATGGATGTCCTGGAGAACTTCCTGAAGTTCTTCATTCACGAGTCATGCGGACAGTGCACCCCCTGCCGAGAGGGCAACGTAAGGCTTCTGGACACCGCCAGGGCCATCAGGAACGGAAGCATAACCAGCAGGGAAGAACTGAAGGACTACTTCATGCTGGCCGAGATAATGAAGCTTGGAAGCAAGTGCGGGCTGGGACAGACATCCCCCAACTGCTTCCTGGATATAGTAAACAAGTTCATAGAACTGCCCGGCGGAAAGGGAGGTATGTAAATGCCCAATATTTCCGTTACCATAAACGGCGTGAACAGAAGTGTGAGAGAGGGCGTCACCATCCTGGAAGCCTGCGAGACAGCCGGAGTGGAGATCCCCACCCTCTGCTACCATCCGGACCTCTCGCTGGCCGGCAACTGCAGGATGTGCCTGGTGGAGGTGGAAGGGTGGAGGACCCTGACCATAGCCTGCGTCACGCCGGTTACGCCGAACATGAAGATAAAGACCCACAGCAAGAAGGTGCGTCACGCCAGAAGGACCGTGCTGAAGCTCCTGCTCGCGGCTCATAACGTTAACTGTCCCGAGTGCGAGAGGAACAAGAACTGTGAGCTGCAGGAGATGGCGGAGAAGCACAACATAACCACCAACGAGTACCAGACATCACCCAAGCCGGCATCCTTCGAGGAAGCCAGCCCGGGTATAATGAGGGACAACAGCCGATGCATCCTCTGCACCAGGTGCGTTCGCACCTGCGAGGAGCTCCAGAGCGTTGCCGTCATAAAACCTGTCGGAAGGTCTTCCGAGGTGAAGATATCCACCATGCTCGACCGGGGCCTTAACGAGGTGCCCTGCACCCAGTGCGGCCAGTGCATCAACAGGTGTCCCACCGGCGCGCTGTTCGAAACGTCCGAAGTCAGGCAGGTATGGGAAGCCCTGGAGGACCCGGAGAAGTTCGTTATCCTGCAGACAGCCCCCGCCGTGAGGGTGGGAATTGCTGAGGCCCTGGGATTCCCCACGGACCGGACTACCGGAAAGATGGTGGCGGCGATACGCGGACTGGGAGTGGACAGGGTCCTGGATACGGACTTCACCGCCGACCTCACCATCATAGAGGAGGGTCACGAGCTTATCCACAGGCTGAAGAGGGCACTGGTGGACGGTGACCCTGAAGCAGTGCTGCCCATGACCACAAGCTGCTCGCCTGGCTGGATCAAGTTCATCGAGCACAAGTTCCCGGACCTGCTTCCCAGCGTGTCCAGCTGCAAGAGTCCCCAGCAGATGTTCGGGGCACTGGCCAAAACCTACCTGGCGGACAAGGAGGGAGTGGACCCGGCGAAGATAGTAAGCGTATCCATAATGCCGTGTACCGCAAAGAAGTTCGAGAAGGAACGCCCCGAAATGAGGGACAGCGGCTACAAGGACGTGGACTACGTTCTGACCACGCGCGAACTCGCCAGCATGATACAGGAGGCGGGAATAGACTTCGCCAACCTGCGTGATGAGAAGTTCGACAGATGGATGGGTGACTCCTCCGGCGCCGCGGTGATATTCGGCGCAACCGGTGGAGTGATGGAGGCCGCCCTGAGGACCGCCTACGAGGTTGTAACCGGGCAGGAGATACCTTTCGACGGCCTGAACATAACTCCGGTAAGGGGAATGGAAGGCATAAGGGAGGCTGCCATTACCATGCCGGACAAGATGGCGGGCGGCTACGAGTTCCTTGCCGGCGTCACACTGAAAGTGGCTGTAGCCCATGGCCTTTCCAACGCAGAGAAGCTGATGGACAAGGTACGGGCCGGTGAGGCGGACTACCACTTCATAGAGATAATGGCCTGCCCCGGCGGATGTCTCGGTGGCGGCGGCCAGCCCATCCCCACATCCCCGGAGATAAGGCAGAAGAGGGCCGAAGCCATCTACGCGGAGGACGCGGCGCTTCACTTCAGGAAGTCCCACTCCAACCCGGAGATACAGCTCCTGTACGCCGAGTTCCTGAAGGAGCCCCTCGGACACAAGTCCCACGAGCTTCTTCACACACACTACAAGGCAAGGGACTGACCCGGCTTCAGTCCGCGAACAGAGAAAGGGCGGCGCTTCGGCGCCGCCCTTCACTTCAGGTGTGGAACCGCGATTTATTCCTTTCTGCTCAGGAACTTATCAGCGGGACTGGATACTCTCAACGCGCTTCTCTTCTCCGCCAGCTTCATGTAGGGTGAGATCATGGAAGGGGTGGTTATGCCCAGCAGCTTCCGTACCAGCTTCCTGTCTATGCCGTCCTCCAGCATATGGACCGCGAAACTGTGCCTGAGCCAACCGAGGGTAGCCCTCTTCTCGATTCCCACAGCCAGCATCGCTTCGGCGAAAGACCTCTGTATCGTCCTGGGGGAGATGCAGTTGGTCTTGCCTCTGCCGGGGAACATCCACGGGGAATCGTCGGTCCTGGTCTCGATGTAGTACTTCAGAATGTCCGCTACGGACTCCGCCAGTATGGTGTCCCTTATATGCTCACCGTTCTCGTCGTTCACATGGATGACCAGGTTCTCGAAATCGACGGCGTCCTTGAGAAGGTGGGTCGCCTCTCCCACCCTGAGACCGGAGGAGTAGATAAGCATCAGGGCGAGCCTGTACTTCAGCTCGTGAACGTTCTCGAAGATCTTCCTTATCTCGTCCCTGCTGAAGATGCCGTGAAGGGGGACCTTCTTGGAGATGAGTCCGGGTCCGGGAAGGGGGCTGTCCTTCTTGAGCACATGCTTGTACATGAACCTGATAGCGCTCTGGGCCTGGTTTATGTAGGAGAGGGACTTGCCCTCGTCCACCAGGTCTTCCAGGTATTTCCTGAGGGTTGCCTCGTCAAGGTCTGCCACCCGGTCTCCGTAGGCGTTTTCCAGCCGTCTGATGTGAGAGAGATAGCTGTTGGCGGTCTTCGGGCTGCGACCGGCCGTTCTGAGTACTTTTCTTGTCTGTTCGACAAAATCCGGCATTATTCCTCCAAACAAGGTTACGTATCTATAGCTAATTGAGTACAATAATATCGCCAGTGAACCTTCAAATTTAAATTACATTAATAAAGATTTTTAAATATGTCAAGTTACTTACTGTACAATAGGGGATTTTATGGACTAAAATAATACAGGAATGATACGGAATTGACTGATTGGTTATGTTAATCGATGATGTCTTCATCATGTACCCGTTTCATCCTTCTGGATTTTACGCCGGCCAGTTGACATATTCACTGAACCGGGGAGAGACTGTTTCCTATTCTCATTGGGGAGAGCGATGCTCCTATTTCCCAGAGTTTCATTCAGGACCGTTACCTGGGCGCTGACGCCCTATATTCTCGGGCTGCTGGCCATAACTGCGGTCCTGCTTGGATATTTTCATTTCACATCCGGCGCGGTTGACCGGATAGTCAGCATGGAAAGGGAACGGGCTGTCCGGACTGCCGAATCTCTTATCGAACTGCTGGACAGCGGTATCGAGAACGAAATCTTCGAAGCCCATGTCGTTGATGGCCATGACGTCATTGGACTCAGACCGGATTTTTTGAGTCTAATGGGTCTGACCGAGTTCCAGGTTGTGTCTTTTCCCGAAGGTGTCCAGCCGGAGGGGACTTTTTTTGAGAGGGATTCCCTGGCCAGGAGCGCGCTTGAGGGCAGGACGGCGGTCTCCGCCTATCTGGAAAGGGGGAAGGACGACAATCTTCTGATTTTCTATCCCCTGACAGACAGCGGCGGCAATACCGCTCTGGCCGGAATTGTGTTCGAGGACGTTCTGGACAGGGACTCGCTGATAGAGAGCCGCTACACTCTCTATCTCATGTCCGCCGTGGTCATCCTTCTCGTCCTTCTTCCCGGAATATTCCTGAAGCTGGCTGAGATAAGGCGTGGGATCGAAAAGGCGGGCTTCTATCAGAACGATATGGAATACCAGTCGAAGAAGACGGACGGGACGGCTGGGACCGATATCTGTCCGCCCTCTCTGCTGGAGGGTGATGAATTCCCCGCGGTGTTCCGCCTTGACGGGAACGGTTCGATACTGTTCATGAACAGATCGGCGGAGAAACTCATGGATATAACCAGGGATGACATTAAGGGGTCGCTTTTTCATGAACTTCCCTGTTTCCATGAAGATGACCGGGACAGAATAGTCTATCCCCGGGAGGATGCGACCGGGATGTTCAAACTGAATATCGTTGACAGCAGAGGAACCGCGCGAAGGGCGACCTTCGTAATGGAACGGCTGGACAGCACGGGTTACGCTGTATCGATCAGGACCGTGGACAAGGAACGGAAGGAGCGCGGCGAAGCTCCAGACGGTCCGGCGGCAGCGGGATCGGCGAAGGACAGACCGGCGGCAGCGGCAGGGGATGGCCGCGTCCGCGCGATCGCTCTTATGAAGGAGGGGAGGTTCCGGTTCAGGAAAAATGAGGCGGTGGTGGAGTATTTCGCGAGGCTGCAGGATGCCCTGGCAGGCAGCGGGGACGGACTCGAATCACCGGATGAAGGAACCACCGAGATCATTGATATCTCTTCAGAACTGGACTCCATATCCTCAGCTCTCAACGATGTGCTTCCTGAAAGGGCATCCATCAAGCTGGACATTCCGGATTTCCTTCCCGAAGTGATGTGCTCCAGGGAGGATTTCACCCAGATAGTCAAGAATATGGTCTTCTATTCTCTTGAGTCCCACACCGGCCCTTTCAGGATAGTTCTGGGCGCCAGGGAAGTACCGTCACCGGTCTCAGACCATGTCTTTTCCGCCAACTGCGACAGGACGGTCCCGCGGTCGGTTGCTCTGAGTTACACCGACGGGACAAGGATACCGGTAGTGCTCAAGGAAGCTCTCATGGACCCGGAGACCGACCTCTCCGGTATTCAGAGGGATTTCGGCACTCATATCTCTTCGGTAGCCGCCGTTCTCTCCAGCCTGGACTGCCATCCGGTATTTACCGAAGGGACCATGGGAAGCAGCATGAACATCCTGTTCAAGGTAAGCGATAACTATCTCTTCGACCGGTCGCAGGGAGAGGTGGCCCGCACCATTGATCTGAGCAGGATGAGCCTGGCGGTCTGCGAAGCTTCCAGAGCGGTCAGAGACAGCGTTTCCGATGTGCTGGAACTGTACGGGATCAATGTCATGCGTTCCTCGGACCTGGACGAGATGAGGGAAATGCTGGCTGACTCCGGCGCGGACCATCTGGTGCTGGACCGGTCGGCGGTGCTTGAACCTGTTGAAGATGTCCTGGAGGAGCTGGGAAGCGATTTTCCGGCTCTGAGGATCATTCTGACCGGCGGTCCGGTCCTGCGGGAAATGAATGTTCCCGAGGCCATGGAGAGAAAGGTGAGAATACTGGAGAAGCCATACGCCGTTGAGGAGATATTGAACATCGTGGAATTGACCATGCCCCGGCGGGATGCACATGATAGGCCGGAAAACAGAGCAGGGAGGGACATTTGAATTACGAAACCATCTTCATGAAACTTTTCATGTCCGCGCTGCTGGGTTCACTCATTGGCCTGGAGAGGGAATACCATGGTCGGCCGGCCGGCCTGAGGACCCATATGCTGGTCTGCGTGGGAGCAACCATGATCACCATAAGCGGCATTATGGTAGCGCATCAGTTCAGCAGCGGTACCAACGCCGGTGGAGAGGTCAGCAGGATAATCGCTGGAGTGGTGACCGGAATAGGATTCCTCGGCGCCGGGGCCATAGTCAGGACCAGCGATTTCGTGCGCGGCCTGACCACGGCCGCCTGCATATGGTTCGTCGCTGCCCTGGGAGTGGTCATAGGACTCGGAGAGTACGTTCTGGCAGTCATCGGGACCGGTGTGGCCCTTCTCATACTCATCCTGCTCCGCGTGCTCGAGAACAGTTTGACAGACCTTCAGTACCGCGATGTGCTTATAGTGGGGGAGAACCGGGAGCCGGAGGTCCTGGTGGAGAACTGCTCGGATATCTTCGGCAGACATAATGTTCGAATAAGCGATATCGATATGGAGATCGATGTTGAAGATGACACCATCAGTCTTCTGTTCCATCTCAAGGTAAGGCACCTCGAAGACAAGCTGGAACTGCTGAACATGCTCTCGGAGGTCAAGGGAGTTACCAGTGTCCAGTGGCAGAGAGGCGTAGAGGCGTTCTGAGGCCTGTTCCCCAAATGTCTGAACGGCCTCGGCTCAGCCGGCCGACCGGCGGACCCCCGTTACTCTTTATCGGAGAAGAGCGGCATGGCGGCGGAATGAAAAAGTTCCCTGCAGGCGCCGCTCACCTTTGACCTGAGCTCGGGACAGCAGCAGACCGTGAGGTAGTTGCGGTTGGGGCTGGCCTGCGCGAGGTACCGGGCAAAGGGAGGATCGATCTCCTCGATGGACATTATGCCGCCATTCCTGTCGATGTACTTTATGTCCAGCCTTGAAAACCTCTCCTCGGATATCTTGACCGCCTCCAGGGGCATGTCCACCAGGATGTACCTGGGATCGACCCCGGCTTTCTCCCCGATCCTCTCAGCCAGACTGCGGGACCTGCGAGCGGGGCTCGACCCGGTGCTCTCCAGGCTGCGCAGGAATGATATGTCGCTGTCGTCCAGCGTGGCGGCGTCTATGCGGAACACCTGTGTGAACAGTTTCTGCCTGTACTTTATCCTCCAGGCCATGTCGCGGACCCAGGGGTCGCGTGAATCACTGGCCAGGAAGCTGAGAAGCTGGTCATCTGTCATCAGGTAGAAATCCTCCATCTCGCCCAGTTCCAGTATGCTGCGGCGGGAGGCCGCCAGAAGCATCATGTCCACTATTCTTGTCTTCCTGTGCAGGTAGACCGTGGCGTACATCTGCATCCTGGCGAAGAGAAAGTCGCGAATCGCTTCGTGCCCCTTGTCGAGGAATACGATGCTTCCATCCTCCACCATCATGGTGGATATTATCCTGTACACCTCAATATGGCCGAAGGCGACACCTGTGAAATAGAAATCCCTCTGAAGGTAATCCAGCATGTCCGCGTCCACTTCGCCGAATATCATCTGCTGCAGGTAGCGGGGTCCGCTGTATCTGCTGCATACCAGGTCCGCCACGTCCGCGGGCTTCACGCGGCTGTTCTCCAGTATCTCCGGTATCCTGCCGGCCCCCTCTATGTCGAACACGGCTCTGCCGGTGATGATATCCGCAACCAGGTCCATGTGGTCCTTACCGTATATCTCCAGATAGAGGGGTTCCAGCGTATGGGACCACGGGGTATGACCGATGTCATGCAGCATTCCGGCCGCCCGCAGCAGGTTGAGCTGCGCCTCCCTCTCCCCGCCCGTCACACCCAGTCCTTCAAGGACATGCTCACCTATGACGCCGGCGAGGTGGGAGACTCCCAGGGCGTGCGACAGCCTCATGCCGTGGGCTCCGGGGTAGCTCTGGAACGTGGTGCCCAGCTGGTGTATGAAACTCAGCCTCTGGACCTCCACCGTCTTGATAAGCTCCTCCTGAAGACTGGACAGGCGTATGCTTCCGTGGACCGGGTCACGAATGTACATGATTTTGCGTTTTGGATCCTGTTTCATCTTCCTGCTTCTCCATCTTCGGTCTGCGGGAGCGGCGCACACTCTGCCGGCCGGAGTCACTTCAGTATTTGCAGCCATATATTTAGTAAATCCCGGGGTCGAAGTAAATGAGAGGGATGTTGCATCACCGGGGATGGTAGGCAATATTCAGCCTTCCGGAGGTGATTCCCCATGGCCAGAGTGGACTTTCACATTCACAGCACCGCGTCCGACGGCGTGAGGACACCGCGGGAGATAGTGAGCATGGCCCGGGAAAGGTCCCTCTCGATGATCTCCATAACAGACCATGACACCATGGACGGCCTGCTGGAGGCCGCTGAAGCGGCCAGGGACACAGATGTTCATTTCGTTCCGGGAATCGAGTTCAGCGTAGACCTGGACCCCAGCGGCCGTACCGCGCATCTTCTCGCCTATTTTCCGGGGGCTGATTCCGGAACGCTTCTTGAAGGCCCCACCCCTCTCACCGAGGCTATAGATTTCGTGCAGGGCGGCCGCTCCCGCAGGAATCCCCGAATACTGGAGAAGCTCAGAACCAGCGGCATATACATACTCATGAACGACGTTCATGAACTCTGCGACGGGGACGTGGTGGGAAGGCCTCACATAGCGCAGGCCATGGTGAACTCCGGCTATGTGGGCAGTATGAAGGAAGCTTTCAACAGGTTCCTGGGCAAGGGCCGTCCCGCCTACGTCGAGAGGGACAGGCTTCCCATTGAACGGGCCATGGATGTCATAAAGGGAGCCGGTGGATTGCCGGTGATGGCACATCCCGGGTATATTCCACTGGACTGCGATGGCCTGCGGGCCCTTTTTCACAGGTTGAAGGACCTCGGGCTGGCCGGTGTGGAGGTGCACTACCCTACGCACAGCCGGGTAACGGTTCAGTTCCTGGCGTCTATGGCCGGGGAGCTGGACCTCCTGGTGACAGGCGGCACCGATTATCACGGAAGGGATAACGAAGCCGCCACCCTCGGAGGAACCGAGGATGGCTTCCACATAGAAATGGAACAGGTCAGGGATTTCATTAATATATGCATAGAGTCACGTCGGGAGGTTGTGAATGGCAAAGCTCAGTGAACTGATCGAAAAGATCGATGCCGAGGCGAAGGAGGGCAACAGGAAGAAGGCCCTCCTCATGATCGACAAACTTCTGGAGAAGGTACCTGACAACGATTCGCTCCTGTCCAGAAAAGAGAAGATCACCATGGAGTACGAGAACGAGCTGAGACTGCTTGAACTGGAGAAGAAACACGGGATATCCTAGGGGCGTCAGGCTACTTTTCTGGGCGCTGCCCGCTTTTATCCTTTCATGCGGACCGCCTCGTATAACCGAAGAGGCTCTTCTCACCCAGAGCCAGGTATACGCCAGCAGGGCGTCGTTCGTATGGGAGAACCTTGAAACGTTCCAGCTCCGGGGCAGGGCCAGGCTCGAGGGGAGCACTCTCGTGGCCCGTGGCCCATTCGTACTATGGGGGGACCCGGACCGGGTCCTGGTCAGAGGGGATTTCTACGGTCCCGATGGCAAACCGGTGGTCTCCATCAGGGGAGACCGCTCCGGAGTGCTGGTCTATCTTCCACAGGAGGAGTACGCTTCCTTCACGCGGGAAGGTTTTCACAACGGGGGCGGGGTCATTCCTACTGAGGACCTGATATTCCTTCTCAGGACCGGTTTTCCCATTCACATGGAATCATGGCAGATCTCAGACCTGGCCGAATTCGAGGACGGCCGGATACTGTGGCGATTCAGGGCCGGTTCCGACGACAATACAATGAATCTCGCCATGGACAAAGGGAGCCTTTTCCCAGGGGAATGCAGCTGGGAATCCGGGGCTTTCTTCATCACCGCGGCCTCACCCCACGATGAGTACAGGGCATGGCCATGGAGATGGACTACCCTTATCGGGGATAATTCCGTGGAACTCGAGTTAACAGAAATAAACATAACATCGGTACCCGGTGAGGGTATATGGAACCTGTTTATTCCTGTTCCTGTTGATACGCTTGATGAGATGCCTCTGTGGGAACCGGCGGACACCCTCATGACAAGGTAGTGTTAACATACTCACCACTTGTTAACCGCTCATATCGCGAAGTAAAGCAACATCGGGTCCACCCTGGAGTTGACGCAGGTCTGTTTGTTTACTATTCAACCGGATACAGCTCAGTTTACAGGAGGCATCAATGGGAATTTCCCAGTCGCTTAGAGGACTGTTCGGAAGGAGATCCGGGGCCCTTCTTTCCAATTCCATGGCCATAGATCTCGGAACCGCCAACACACTGATATATCTTCAGGGCAGAGGAATAGTTCTGGAGCAGCCCAGTGTGGTAACCATGGAAAGTGAGAGCGACACTCTGGTCGCGGTGGGAATGGAAGCCAAGTCCATGCTCGGCAGGACCGGGCTGTCGCTTCGCGCCATAAGACCCCTCAAGGACGGTGTGATAACCAACGCCACAGCTACCATGGCCATGCTGCGCGAATTCCTCGCCATGGCCAGGACAAGGAAGCTCTCCATGAGACCCCGTGTACTCGTCTGCGTTCCCAGCGGCATAACCGAGGTGGAGATATCCGCTGTCAAGACGGCCCTGGAGCGGGCCGGCGCCAGGGAAGTCCTCCTGGTCCCCGAACCCCTGGCCTCGGCCATAGGTGTCGGCATCCCTGTGGAGGGAGCGGCAGGGAACATGGTGGTGGACATAGGAGGAGGCACTACCGAGGTGGCGGTCATCAGCCTCTCCTCCATAGCCGCGAACAATTCAATAAGAATAGGCGGGGACGAGATCGACGAGGCCATATCAGGTTATCTCAAGAAGCAGTACAGCCTTCTCATAGGAGAGAGGACCGCGGAGCTTCTCAAGATCAGGATGGCCACTGTTCTGGACGATGACGACCGGGAGTGCGAGGTGAACGGACTGGATTTCGTCAACGGTATTCCGGAAACCTATATGATAAACTCGGAGGATATCAGGAACGCCCTGCGGGAAGTGGTAGCCACCATAATTGAAGCTGTCAGGCACGGTCTGGAGAAGACCCCTCCCGAGCTTGCCAGCGACATAGTCGAGAGAGGGATCGTACTCACAGGGGGCGGAGCCCTGCTGAGGGGGCTGGACAGGCTCCTCATGAGCGAGACCGGTCTGCCCATCCGTATCGCCGACAACCCGCTCTCCTGTACTGTCCTGGGTGCCGGAATCATTCTGGAGGACATATACCGGTACCGCAACCTCCTGCTCCATTAAAATGGCCATCGGCGTGGGACGCGATGGAAGAGGCAGTGGTCCGGGAAGCAGAAGATTCCTGGTATTCCTGTCCGTTTCAATTCTGGTCCTTCTTCTGGGACCTCTGCTGCTCGGCGGCGTGGGAAGCTGGCTCGGGGCAAGGTTCGCCACCCTGTTCTTCAGCGGGACGGGTTCCGCGACCGAGGAGAAGCTCAGGAACGATATCATGGTCCTCATGCTGGAGAATTCCATTCTCAGGGAGGAGGCCCTGAAAGCGGAACAGTACAGGACACTGCTGGGTATAACCAGAACAGATGACAGGGAAGCCATTCCCGCTCGAGTACTGTACAGGTCCGAGGGTCTGGTGGCCGGGACCATTGTTGTGGACAAAGGCGGCGCTGACGGCGTGGTCGAGAATTCCGTGTGCATCTCCTCCGAGGGACTGGTGGGCGTTGTGAGCCGGGTGGGTGAGTCCACCAGCGATATACTGCCTATCACGAACCCTTCGGTCAACGTAAGCTGTGTTACCTGGCCATCGGCATCCTACGGTATCCTTCAATCGTCATCGGATGGTTCACTGCATCTGGTCCATGTGGACCTTACAAGCGGTGTTGAACCGGGAGACCAGGTCCTGACATCCAGGTACGGCGGCGT
Source organism: Candidatus Aegiribacteria sp. (assembly GCA_046498225.1). GTDB lineage: Bacteria > Fermentibacterota > Fermentibacteria > Fermentibacterales > JCC-6 > Aegiribacteria. The sequence continues at coordinate 46,521 of JAWOBF010000086.1, read as the reverse complement.
TTTTCCCGACGGGCTCCTGGCGGGGAGGGTGGTCACCGTCTCTTCAGGCGAGCCCGGACTGGCGCTGAGGCTGGAAGTAGAACCGGCAGTGGATTTTGAGAGCACCGGAGAGGTACTGATACTTCTTCCGGACGACCAGCAGACAAATGAATGACTTCAGGGGACGGTAACCGTTCCCTTGGAATTCCGGGTGGATCTTGCAGAAGAGAGTTTTCGCCATCGCCTTTGCAGTGCTGCTTCAGTTCCTTCTGGAACTAACGGCGGGGAGAATCTTCGTGGCCCCGTCCATTATTCTGTTCATGCTGGTCTACCTGTGGGAGCACTACGAGAGTTCCTGGGCCGTTGACGGAGCCTTCTGGGCCGGTCTCTGCCTCGACCTTCTCCTTCATCAGCCCGTCGGTTCGTCATCCGTAGCTTTCCTGGTGGGCATGTACGCGGTGAGCCGGTTGAGCAGGATATCTTCCGGAGGGGGAAGGGGCTACCTTATCGGAATGACCTCCATAGCGGTGGCGGTGTCGGATACCGTCTTCATACTGATAGCTTCAAGACCCGTGGGATCGGGCTTCGGGCCTGTTCTGCTCAAAGTGTTCCCCAGGGTTGGACTCACCGCTGTCACGGCGGCGGCGGTCCTTTTCGCAGCCTCCGGACTCACCAGCCTGAGGCCCGGAAAGGTATCGGGGTGATACCATGCTTAGACAGCGCAAGAGCTGGATCTACTACACCTACCTGACGGTTGTGATCCTGCTGTTCCTCCTGATGGGCGGCAGGCTCTTCTACCTTCAGGTAGTAAGAGGCGACTATTACCGGGGCCTTTCCAGCCAGAACCATATAAGGGTCATCATCAAGCCGGCTCCCAGGGGACTGATAAGCGACAGGGACGGAGTGCTTCTGGCGGACAGCAGACCTTCCTTCATAGTCACCGCTGTGCCTTCGGAGTTCGACACCACGAAAACGCCCCAGCTGGCATCTCTGCTGGGAATAACGGAGGAATCACTGGCGCGTATCCTGCGGGAAGCCTCTTCTGTTCCACACAGACCGGCGGTGATAAGGGAAAGCATGGAAGTCGAGGAGGTGAGCCCGGTGGCCGAGTGCATCTACCGCATGCCCGGAGTGCTGATAGACGTCGCTCCCCTCAGAAGATACCACAGGCCCGGCGATTTCAGCCATATGATCGGTTACGTCGGGCTGGCGGATGAACCGGGATCCTACAGGGGAGAGGTTACCGGCAGGACCGGCATTGAACGTAGCATGAACTCCACACTGCAGGGAGAGCCCGGCCTGCACCGCGAGGTCGTGGATGCCATGGGCAGGGTGGTGGACGAGTACAGGGAAACCGACTCGGAGGTGCCGGTACCCGGCGAGAACCTGACCCTGACCGTGGACGCGGAGCTGCAGAGGTATGCGGCGGAGGCTGTCGATAAGACCGGCCTGGCCGGGGCGGTGGTTGTGGTGAACTACCGCACCGGAGAGATACTCTGCGCCGCCTCCTCACCCTCCTACGATCCCAACTTGTTCGCCCGGGGAATAACCACCGCCCAGTGGAACGCCCTGGTGGAGAATCCGGCAAAACCTCTGTTCTGCCGGGCGTGGGGAGCTTCATATCCGCCCGCTTCCACGTTCAAGATCGTAACCGCCTACTGGCTGCTGTCGGAGGGACACATCCAAAGGAACACCCTGCCCAACCCCTGCTACGGTTCTCTGACCCTGGGCGATACGGAATTCGGCTGCTGGACCGCTCATGGGAGACTCGATGTTGTCCAGGCGCTGGCCCGGTCCTGCGACGTTTTCTTCTACCGCACGTCACAACTGAGCGGTATCGATGAACTTGCCGAGTACGCCCGGGCTTTCGGTCTGGGCGGCAGACTGATGGACCTGCTCCCGGATGAGGTTTCCGGTCTGGTCCCTGATACCGATTACCTCAACGCCAAGTACGGCCCGGGTGGATGGGGGCTGGGAAATCTGCTGAACGTCTCCATCGGACAGGGCGAACTGCTGGCTACACCGCTTCAGATGGCGGTGATGACAGGAGTGATAGCGTCCCGTGGTGACATGCCCCTTCCGGTCCTGGTCATGGGCGAGAGCGACAGGGAAACGGTCATGCCTGCGGAATACACGGATCCCGACGCCTTTGATACAGTCATCGAAGGAATGCTGCAGACGGTGGTTTCCGGAAGGGGGACCCTCCACTCCGCCTTCGAGGATTGCCGATGGGATTTCTGGGGCAAGACCGGCACCGCCGAGTGCGCCGGGGAGGACCACGCCATGGTCGTGGGATTCGTCCGGGAACCGGAGCCTCTTGCCATATGTGTCATGCTGGAGCATGGAGAGCACGGAGGCACGGTTGCAGGCCCGGTAGCCAGGGATATCCTTGAGAACCATTTCGCATCGGAGGTGCCCAACTGATAGGCCGAGACCGTCCCGATATCTGGCTCCTGCTTTCTATCGTCCTGATCTTCGGCATAGGAATAGCCACCATATATTCAGCCTCCACGGCCATATCCGAGAGCGGGATCTTCCAGAGACAGCTGGTATGGTCCGTCCTCGGGATCGGGGTGTTTCTGCTCGGCACTCTCATCTCGTTTCGAAGGCTGGAGGAGATCTCTCCGGCGGTGTACGTACTGGTCTGTCTCCTGCTGCTTATCACGCTGTTCTTTGGAAGGGGTCCGGCCGGACGATGGCTGATCGCCGGTCCCGTTCACATTCAGGCCTCTGAGATAGCCAAGGTGGGACTGATACTGATGACCGCCTGGTGGCTCTCGTCACTGAGGGTAAGGCCAAGGAAATTCGGAGAGCTGCTGGTCTTCCTGACCGTCCTGCCGGTCGTTCTCCTCACCGCGGTCCAGCCCGACCTGGGCACCGCCGTATCGATGGTGCTTATAGTGCTGGCCATGTTCGTCTGGGCGGGTTACGGCGTGGGATGGATAGTGCTCATGGTCAGCCCGGTACTGGCCGCCGTCTCATCCATCCATTTCTATTACTGGCTCGGTTTCATGGCGGTACTGTCGGTCATACTCTACCGGCGCAAGTACTCCATACCGCTGTGGATACTGATAATCGGGGGCAACTCGCTGGTGGCCGCGCTTACTCCTACCGTATGGAACATGCTGGAGCCGTACCAGCAGTCCAGGCTGGTCACGTTCATGAACCCCGCCAGCGATCCTCACGGGTCCGGATGGAACATCATCCAGTCGGAAGTGGCGGTGGGCTCCGGCGGACTGACCGGCCAGGGTTACATGCAGGGTTCCCAGAAGGAACTGGCGTTCCTTCCCGCCAGGCATACGGACTTCGTGTTCTCCGTCTGGGCCGAGGAGACCGGGTTCATAGGGTGCATCGCCCTTCTTTCAGCTTTCTTCATCCTGTTCTGGAGAATACTGAAAGTGGCCAGAAAATCGGTCAATCCCTACAACTCTCTGGTTACCGCCGGTATAGCAGCCTACTTCGTGATACATGTATTCGTGAATGTCGGCATGACCCTGGGAATAATGCCGGTCACCGGCCTCCCTCTCCCGCTCATCAGTTACGGTGGCAGCAACCTCCTGTCGGTGTTCTTTCTGCTGGGCCTGGCCACCAACGCGGGAATGTACTGGAGAGAGGTCTGACATCCCCGCGCGGGGATGTGACAGAGGACACTCTCCGGTATAGATTAGGCTCACCGCTGTCGAACACCACAATGGAGGTTGCCCCATGTATCCGGTTCTATTCAGGATAGGTTCATTGCCGGTGAACTCGTACGGTCTGGCCCTTGCCGTTTCCTTCATTCTGGGTCTCATTCTGGCCGCCAGGCGAAGCAGCTCCATCGGTATCGCCAGGAATGACGTGTACGACCTTGGCGTAAGGCTCATGATAGCCGCCATAGTCGGCTCCCGTCTGTTCTACGTGGTGACCCACATGTCACGGTTCCAGGACAACTGGCTGGATGTTGTAGCCATATGGAAGGGACTCTACGGCCTGAGCATGCTCGGCGGTGTGGTCCTGGCAGTCATCGTGGGCTTCTATACCGTATGGAAGAAGAGGATGCCGGTGTGGGAACTCTCCGACGCGGTCATCCCCTCCTTCGCTCTTGGTATTTTCATCACCAGAATAGGGTGCTTCTTCAACGGGTGCTGTTTCGGGGCGCGGACATCGTGCGGACTGGGAGTCACTTTTCCGGATTCCGCCATGGCCTACAGCGGTACCGGCATACCGGCCGGAGTACACATTCATCCCACTCAGCTGTACAGTTCGCTGGCGGGTCTGTTCATACTTCTGGTCCTTCTCTGGGCCGACCGCCGAAGACACTTCCCCGGTTTCATATTCGTGCTGTTCACAGGACTGTACGGTGTGACCAGGTTCGGCATCGAGGAATTCCGCTATTTCGACCATCAGCCCAATTCCCTGCTGGGCTACAGCGAGATAGCGGGAAGGCCGGGCGTAACCGACAATCAGCTGATCAGTCTTGCCATGCTCATTGCCGCCTTTCTGCTGGGTGTATGGCTCTATCTTCGGTATCGAAGAACCTCCTCCGTCTCTTCCTGAGACCGGTCTGCCCCGGATGCGGGGCGCCGGGGGAGGATGGGAAGCTATTGTGTGCGTGGTGCCGGCTGAGAGTGGAACCCTGCACCGCGGCACACTGGAGCGGTACCGGTCTTCCGGTTTCGGACAGGAGAGGACCGGACGGCAGGGGAGCGGAGGATGACGGTATTCAGGTCCATTCCGCGGTACTGTACTCGGGACTGCCCGGAGAGATGATAGCAAGGCTCAAGTTCAGCGGGGAGAAATACCTGGCCGCCGCCGCCTCGGGCCTCATCGTTCGATATTCCCGCCGTCTGCCCTCTCCGGGTGACGTCATAGTTCCCGTACCGGTTTCCAGGAAAAGAAGGAGGGAGAGGGGCTACAACCAGGCGGCCCTCATCGCTGGCAGACTGGCTTCCGCCACCGGGACCGCAATGAGAGAACTCCTGGCGAGGAAGCACGGTCCGTCTCAGCTGGAGATGTCCGTGGCCGGCAGAAGGAAGAACGTGGAGGATGTCTTTCATCTCAGGGGCGGCAGACGTTTGCCTGAGGGTAAGAGGATCTGGCTGGTGGATGACGTGGCCACTACTTTCAGCACCATTCACAGCGCAGCCGGGTCGCTGCTGGAGAATGGCGCGGATAGTGTCACGGGGCTTACCCTGGCCTACCGGAGAAGAGGCACCGGTAGTATTATTCGCAATGAATAATGGTTGAGAGGAAGGGAGCTGACGTGGCAGAGGAACTGAGTTTCGGCATCAGGGATATTCCCGCGTGCGCCAGGTACGGATTCAGCGCAAGGAAGATATGGGTCTTCTTCAAGACACTGGTTCTCTCATGGCTTATATGGGATGTCTTCGTATACCTCGGTTTCTTCGCCTCAGGCAGCAATATGGCCGCAAGATGGGATCAGAGCCGGCTGCTTCCCCTTCCCGGCTCGGTTTTCTGGATGGATACCGTTCCGGTCATTTTCCTGGCCCTGGGGGCGGTGCTGATAGTGTACGTGCTCATGCGCGGCTCTCTGATGGTCTCCAAGATGACATTTCAGCAGGTAAGGGGAGATGATTTCTTCTCCTCCGCCGACGCCCGCAGGTTCGCCGGAAAGCATTACGCTCCGCTTATCGCCGTACCGCTGATGCTGGTCCTTGCCCTGGCGCTGATATACGCGTCAGGCATCGCGACGGGTCTTCTATCCAGGATACCCGCTGCGGGTCCGGTGATAGCGGCCCTGTTATCCATCCCGCTCTGGGGGGCGATGCTGCTCGGAATTCTCACCGCCCTGGGGCTCGTTCTGGCCCTGGACATGGTCCCCTCGGTGGTGGCCTGCACCGGGGGTGATTCCTTCGAGGCGGTCTTCGAGGTTTTCTCGACCCTTACGTCCCAGTCCTGGAGGCTGCTGCTGTACCTGCTTGTTTCCCTTCTGGTCATACTGGCCGCCGGAACCCTTTTCCTGCTGTCCACCTCACTTGCCATTGCCGGACTCTCCAGCGCTTTCACCGCCGGGGCCGGCGAGGGAGGTCTGGCCGCCTCCATGGCGGCGGGACCCCAGGTCCTGGCGCCGGAAATACTACCCTACTTCTCGGGGCTGATAACCGTCGGCCGGGCCGGGGGCGGAGAGACCTGGACCGGACTCGCAGGTGTCATAGCCAACCTTTCCGGCACCGCCTTGTTCCTGGTGGTGCTGTCCTACGTTCTGTCCAGCTGGTCCTCCGCCTGGACACTCATCTACATCGTTCTGAAGCGTCGCAAGGACGGTGACAACCTTCCGGAGAGGGCAGACCTCGAAGACCAGAGGGAGTTCGATCGCATGTACGATGCGCAGGGCTCGGACACGGCGCGGAAATGAGGGGACCGGTCCGGTTCACATGAGCTCCGAAGTCGACTTCGTTCACCTGCATCTTCATTCCGAGTACAGTCTTCTGGATGGCGCCATCAGGTTCGACCGGCTGGCGGAGTATCTGCAGGAGAAGGGTATGGGTTCCGTGGCGGTCACAGACCATGGATGCCTTTTTGGAGCGGTTCAGTTCTTCGAGAGAATGACTGCCCGCGGCATACATCCAATCCTGGGCATGGAAGCCTACCTGGCCCAGCCATCGATGAAGGACCGCAGCAGGAACGGCAAGAGGTATCACCTTACTCTCCTGGCGAGGAACGAGACCGGGTACAGTAATCTATCCAGGCTCTCATCCGCCGGCTATATTGATGGTTTTTACTACAAGCCCAGGATCGACCGGGAACTCCTCGCCGCCCACAGCGAGGGACTTCTGATCGGCTCGGCCTGCCTGCAGGGGGAGGTCGCCCGGCACCTTCTGGCCGGCCGGAGGGAGAAGGCCGTCGAAGCGGTCCGATTCTATCAGGACCTGGTGGGCAGGGACAATTTCTTCATTGAACTGATGGACCACGGCCTGGACGACGAGAAGACCCTGCTCCCCCGGCTGGCGGAACTGGCCCGGGAGATGGAGGCGACGGTAGCCGCCACAAACGACGCTCATTACATGAGGAAAGAGGACAATCAGGCCCATGAGGCCCTTCTCTGTCTTCAGACCGGCAAGACCCTGGACGACCCGGGCAGGATGCGCTTCGCCACCCCTGAATTCTATGTAAAGTCGCCGATGGAAATGCAGAAGCTGTTCTCATGGATACCTGAGGCTGTCTCGAATACGGTGAGCCTGGCGGAGAAATGCGATTTCATGTTAACGCAAGGTGATTTCCTCCTTCCCGAATTCCCCCTCCCCGAGGATGAGGAGGGAATGCAGGAATATCTCAGCAGGCTTGCGTACGAGGGTCTCGGCTCAAGGCTGGACAGGGACCCCGACGGGCAGGAATCCCGAAGACTGGACCATGAGCTGGAAATAATCGGGGACATGGGATTTCCCGGTTACTTCCTGATAGTCTCGGAGATCATGAGATGGGCCAGGTCACGAAACATTCCGGTCGGCCCCGGAAGGGGTTCGGCCGCCGGCAGCCTGGTCTCCTACGCTCTGGATATCACCGATATAAACCCCCTGGATTACGACCTGAGCTTCGAGAGGTTCCTCAACCCGGCGCGGAAAGAGATGCCGGACATAGACCTGGACGTCTGCTGCCAGCGCAGGGGAGAGATAATCGACCACATCATCGACATGTACGGGCGAGAAAACGTCTGCCAGATGATAACTTTCAGCAGGATACGCAACAGGTCCGTGGTTCGTGACGTTGCCAGGGTCATGGGGCTGAGCGTAGCCGAGGGGGACAGCCTCGCCAGGCTGGTGGCCTCCGCTCCCGACCCCGACGCTCCCCTGCCAGAGGTGGTGAAGAGCGTCCCCGAACTTTCCAGGAGGGTCAGGGAGGAGGAGGATATCGCCAGACTCTTCGACTACGGCTATACACTGGAGAACCTGGCCCGTCACTCGGGCGTTCACGCGGCCGGGGTGATAATCGCGCCCGGGAACCTTCGGGATTACGTGCCCCTCTACTCGGCCAGGGAGGGAATAACAACGCAGTACGAGAAGAAGAGCGCCGAGAAGATAGGCCTGCTGAAACTCGACCTTCTCGGTCTCAGGAACGTCACCATCATTCACAGCGCGCAGGAGATGGCAAGGAGACGCTCGCCGGGGCTGGAGGTCACCAGGCTTCCCTTCGACGACCGGGAGACCCTGGAACTGATAGGAAGTGGAGAGACCGCCGGCGTGTTTCAGCTGGAAAGCTCGGGAATGCGGGAGGCCCTCAGGAAGATAGACGTCAGCAGTTTTGACGACATCATAGCCGCCGTGGCCATCTTCAGGCCCGGTTCCATGGACATGATAGACCTCTACTCGGAGAACAAGAAGGGGGTGCTGTCCGGGGACGCTGATTTTCACGTAACCTATATCCATCCGGACCTGGAAGGGATCCTCGCCCCCACATACGGCGTCATCATCTACCAGGAGCAGGTGATGCGGATAGCCAACCGGCTGGCCGGCATGTCCATGGCGGAAGCGGACACATTGAGACGGGCAATGTCCAGGAAGGACCCGGAAGTGATGGCCCGAATGCGGGACAAGTTCATATCCGGGTGTGTCAACAGGGGAGTTAACAAAGTTGACGCCCGCAGGGTCTTCGACCTCATAGAGAAGTTCGCCGGTTACGGATTCAACAAGTCCCACGCCGTATGCTACGCCGCCCTGGCATACTGGACGGCATGGCTGAAAGTGCACTTCCCGGCGGAGTTCCTGGCCGCCTGCCTTGCCAGCGAGATCGGAAAGATAGACAGGATAACGAAGGTGATAGACGAATGCTCCAGGATCGGAGTCACAGTTAACACACCCTCAGTTAACACAAGCAGCGTCACCTTTGACGTGGATGGGGACGGAGCCATTGTGTACGCTCTTTCGGCCATCAAGAACGTGGGCGAGGGTCCCTCCTCAGCCATAGTCGAAGAAAGGCTCAGGAACGGGGAATACGCCAACATTTTCGATTTCTGCACCAGGCTCGGGAACGGAAGCATCAACCGGAAGACACTCGAATCGCTAATAGGGGCTGGAGCGATGGACTGCTTTGGCGTTAACAGATCCACGCTGTTGGGTTCGGTGGATCACGCCCTCAGTTACGGGGCGGCGGCCAGAAGACATCTGGAAGCGGGCCAGATGTCGCTCTTCCAGGGGAACGGCGATGATGGGGAAGAGGCGGCACTGGAGGAGGAGCCCTCGATAGAGGAGCTGGAGGAGCTTTCCATTGAAGAGAAGTGCGCCCTGGAAAAATCACTGCTGGGTTTCTATATGACCGGCCACCCGCTTGAGGTGTACGCGGATGATCTGGACAGTTTCTGCACCGATCCGGTGGAAAGGGCGCATCTGAGCCGAAAGAAGGTCGTGACCACGGCTGGAATGGTTCTGGAGAAGAGGGTGATCCCAACAAGAAGGGGGGATATGGCGTTCGTTCTGGTAGAGGGTCGGACGGGAAGCGCGGAAGTCGTGGTATTCAACGACGCGCTGGAGAAGCACGCCGACCTCCTGGAACCGGGACGTCTGGTGCTGATGGACGGAGAAGTGTCCAGGAGAAGGGGCGACAGCAGGTTCAGCGCCAGACAGGTCTATCCTCTGTCAGATATCCGGTCGCAGCTCCGTGCGGGGATTACCATAAGGGTTGACGGCGGGAAGCCGGATATGCAAAGACTTCGGGAGGCTGTGGAGTGCATCAGGGAGTGCGGCGGCAGCGGAGAGGTGTGCGTCGATATAAGGCACAGGTCGGGATGGAGGGTGAGAGGGCTGTCCAGGTCGCTCAGGGTCAACCCGGACAGAAGCCTGCTGGACAGGCTGAGAGAACTCCTGGGACGGGATTCGGTTACTCTGTACAGGGGAAGGGGACCGCGGCTATGAGAATTTTAGCTTCCGCTCTGATCGTTACGGTCATGCTTCTGATATGCGGGCAGGGGGTGGCGGGAGAGCTGATGAGGCTCGTAAGGGAGCCCACGGCTGGAATAGTGGCTCCGAGAACCTACCACTTCTCCATGAGCACCTTTCCAAGCGACGGACTCAGGTTCTCGCTGACAGCGGGGCTGTTCCCGCGGTTCGCGGCCGGTCTGAGCTACGGTGGCTGGAACCTGACAGGTCTGAACGACCCAAGCTGGTTCGATCATGTTTACCTGAAAGCCCGGTTCCGTGTCCTGGATGAAACGGAGTCACTTCCCGGAATGCTGGCTGGATTCGACAACGAACCCGAGGCGGTACGCTCGGGCGCCACCTACAGCAGAAAGGCAAGGGATCTCTACGCCGTCTTCTCCAAGAACTTCCTCGCCCCCGGAGGGGACATGGCGTTTCACCTGGGCCTCAGCGCGGATGTGACCAGACTGGTGCACGCAGGTGTCTGGACCGGCATGGACAAATCACTTCCCGGAGGCTTCGGGCTGGTGCTGGAGTACGATCTCGCCACGGATGAGGCTGATTCCGTGCGGTTCGACAACAACGGTGGCTTCGTCAGCGGCGAGGTGTACTGGGAGAGCTTCGGACAGGTTAGGATCTCACTCCAGTTCGTTGACATCTTCGAATCCGGGGGAGAGAGCTATCGGGCCATTGGAGTGGATTTCCTGGGCCTGTTCTAGAATTACTTTGCGAACGGAGTCTGAATAATGGACCTGGACATCCTGAAGAAAGAATACGCTGAAGTGATAGTGAAGACCGGGGTAAACCTTCAGGAGGGACAGCCACTCCTGGTGAGGACGGAACCGGCTCAGAGGGAATTCGCCCTGCTGCTGGCCAGGGTGGCCTACGACGCCGGCGCCCGGATCGTCTCGGTCAGGTACTCGGACCCTCTGCTGGGCAGACTTCGCCTGGACAGGTCCCGCCTGCAGGAATACCTGGAGTTCGTGCCGCCCCACACTCAGGACATGTACGAATCCTACCTGGAGGGGGGATGGGCAAGCGTATCTCTGCGCGGGCCCGAATACCCCGACATCATGGAGGGAGCCGACCCGGAGCGGACCGGTATTGCCGGAAAAGCGATCTCAAAGGCGATGAAGGGATTTCTGAAAGGTATCTCATCCAACAGAATCGCCTGGAACGTCTGTCTCCACCCAACAGGGGAATGGGCGGAAAAGGTGCTGGGCGACGATGATGACTGGGAGCGGAGGATATGGGATATCCTCATACCCATTCTCAGGCTCGACCGTGATGACCCGGCCGGGGCCTGGGTCGACCATGACGCCGAGTTGAAGCGCAGGGCGGCTCATATGAACTCGGCCGGGTACGACCTCATACGCTTCAGGGGTCCGGGGACGGACCTTTCCGTGGGCATGCGCCCGGACAGGAAATTCGTAGGAGGCAGGTGCGTTAACAGTTCCGGGGTGGAATTCTTTCCAAATATTCCCACGGAGGAGATCTTCAGCACTCCGGACCGTCGCAGGACCAGCGGTACCGTAAGGACCACTCGCCCGGTGGAGGTGCTTGGTGCGCAGGTGGAGGGGGCCTGGTTCAGGTTCGAGAGCGGAAGGGTGGTGGATTTCGGCTCCGACACCAACACCGGCATACTGGAGCGTTACCTGGAGTTCGATGAGGGAGCCGCCGCGGTGGGCGAAGTGGCGCTGGTGGACGCGGGCTCACCCATATTCAAAAGCGGAAGGGTGTTCCACAATATCCTCTTCGATGAGAACGCCGCCAGCCACATAGCCCTGGGCAACGGTTACACCGACTGCATTCGGGGCGGGACCGGAATGACCGAGGAGGAGCTGGAGAGGATCGGGTGCAACTTATCGCTGGTCCATACGGATTTCATGATAGGCTCCGAGGAGGTCTCGGTTTTCGGCGTTCGCGGGGACGGTTCGGAGGAGACAATAATCGAGAACGGATTCTTCGTGATTTAGGAGCGTGAAATGATGCTTGACAGCAAGCTGCTCGAGATACTGGCCTGTCCGAAATGCAAGGGGGACCTGGAGTACAGGACCGATCCCTCGGAGGTGCTCATATGTCATTCCTGCAAACTGGTCTACGAAGTCAGGGACGATATCCCCATAATGCTGGTGGATGAGGCCGGTCCCCTGGAGGGTGACTGATCTGCCCCCCGAACCCGGAAAGCCTCTGCATCTGAGAATAAAAGTGATACCGAGGGCCGATGTCACCCGGGTGAGGGGAAGGATGGCCGACGGAACGGTCAAGATCGCTCTGAAAGCCCCTCCCGCCGACGGGAAGGCCAACGAGGAACTGATCAGGTTCCTGGCGGATGAGTTCCATACCCGGCGCTCCTCGGTCAGGATACTTTCCGGTGGCACGTCCAGAAGGAAACTGGTATCCATTGACTCCTTCATTTCAGCCCCCGCCTGGTTCACCGGCCGGTAGGATGCATCCTTCCCCGGGTCGCGGAGCCATGGTGGGCAGGGAGCCTGAGCTCGCCCGCGCCCTGAGATTCGCCTCGGAACTGGACAAGGGACCATCCGGCGGCATCCTGCACATATGGGCTCCTCCCGGGGTCGGCAAGACCAGGCTTGTCCAGGAGATGGAAAGGTCACTGCCGGATTGGAGCTTCGTCTTCATATACGGTGAACCCTCTCCCGGGTCTTCCCCGTTTTCCGATTTTCTTCAGAGATGGTTCGGGGTGGACCCGTCACTGGACAGGAAGACGAATCTCAGAGCCTTCGGCGAGGTCTGGGAAGGACTCCTGCTGAACTCGAAGGCGGGAACGAACGGCAGCGCCATGGCCGGTCCAGATGAACTGGACCGATCCAGGCTGTGGCTGGAGCGGCTGGCAGGTCTGTCCGGGTCGGACCCCTCCCCTCTCCGGGGCTGCGAGCCCCGACAGGCCCGGGAGCGCACCACGAGGGCTCTGGTGCATTTTTTCGATCTTCTGGCCTGTCAGGGACCGCTGGCTGTCGTGCTGGAGAATACTCAGTGGTTCAGCGACCGGGAGCTGGACTCGGCCGCCGGGATCATCCGGGACGGAACGGCGCCGTCCCGAATGTTCGTGGTGACCGGACGGCAGGACCCCGGCGGCGACACTCCGGTCCTTCCCGGAACACCTCCCCTGATGAGTTCGATGCACATGGAGCTGAAGGGCCTGCCCAGGAACCAGATACCCGAAATCGTATGCGGCCCCGGTGGCCCGGCCCCGGATGAAGCCCTTCTTGACTACCTGTGGACCGTCGCGGGCGGGGTTCCGCTGTTCATACACCAGACGGTGGATTTTCTGAAATTGAACGGCTCCCTTGACCAAACCGATGGAAAGCTCATTCTCAGCATTCCTCCCGAAGATCTTCCGTCTTCCATACGGTCCGTTTTCGGCTACCGTATGGCCATGCTCCCGCGGCAGGCCGGAAGGGCGGTCCTGGCCGCTTCGGTACTGGGATCGGTCTTCAGGACCGGTGTGCTCCGCTCCATGCTGACCCGGCAGGAATTCTCCGCAGCCGCGGAAGGGGGATCACTTGCAGGTATCCTTCTGCTGGAAGGTGACACTGGGAGGTTCGAGCATGCCCTTCTTCGGGAATGGACCGCAGAACTGGCCGGGGAGGAGGATATGGAGGAGCTTCATCTCCTGGCCGCCGGGGCCATGGAGAAGGAGTACGGCGCACCGGCCACGCCCGACGTCCTGGAGCGGGTGGCGACACACTACATGCTTGGAGGCCGGAAGAAGCAGGCGGCCCCTCACTTCCGGCGGGCGGCAGCCGGCTACGCCGAGAATTACGAGAACGAAGGCGCGGCCCGGCTGTACAGGAAACTGATAGACCTGCTCGATGACCCCGGCAGGGCGGAGGCCGAGCTGGACCTGTACGAGGTGTACAAGAACGGAGGGCTGCTCAAAGAGGGGATGGAACTGCTCAGCGGTACCCTGGACAGGATCGCGGCCGGCGGGGCGGACCCGGAGCTGGAAGCCCGGATCAGGCTGAAACTGGGCTCCTGTCTGGGCTCGGCGGGTGAACTGGGCAGGGCGGAGGAGCTGGTGGGGCAGGCGCTCAGGGTATTCATTTCCTGCTCCGACCTGGAAAACCGGACCGTGGCCGAGAGACAGCTTGGAATGATCCTCATGTCCTCGGGCAGGATGGAGGAGGCGCTGGAATACATCGACGGATCCGTGGAGATGGCAAGGCGTACCGGAAATCCCGGTCTTCTGTGCGCCTCTCTCTACTGGGCGGCTATCGCCTGCCGTGAGACGGGCGACCACAAGAGGATGGAGGCCCTGACCCGGGAGCAGGTGGAGCTGGCTGAGAGGTCGGGACTGACAAGGAGCATAATCGCAGGTTACGACAACCTGATGCGGATCCACATCTACAGGAGGGAGTACACCGCGGCGAAGCGGGTTCACCGGAAGCTGCGGAAAGCGGCCGAGGATACCGCCAACTGGGCCGCGCTCAACACCGCCACCAGCAAGATGGGCATAATCCATCTCAGGACCGGAGAGACGGAGAAGGCCTCGGACTGCTTCAGGAGATGCGTCTTCCTGTCCCGAAGGACCGGAAATCTCAGAGCTCTGTGCGCAGCACTGGGGAACCTCGCCCACTGCTTCATAGAGATGAAGGACACCGCTTCTGCGATCCGGTACTCAACGGAACTCATCGACCGGTCGGGGGAGATCGGCTTCAGGTCCGGCCTCATGTCCGGATACGCCAGGATGGGATACATCCTGCTGATGATGGGCGACCGCCATTCCGCTCTGGAATGCTTTGAGACCCAGATAGAACATGCCGAAGCCCTCAAGGATACTCGAAACATATCGGACGGCTGGGCGAAGATAGCCGACATTCAGTTCTCCATGGGGGACATGGAGGGAGCTCTGCTGAGCATAGACAGGGCCCTGGAGCACTCCGGCCGCGCGGGTGACATGCTCCTTCGCGGAAGCCAGCTGGCCCAGAGGGGGAAGTACCTCTTCGTCCGGGGGAGCTATGAACAGGCAAGAGCCCCTTTCCTGGAAGCCCTGGAGCAGAACGCCGGAAGAAAGGGGAGGGAGGAGGTCGTCCGCCGCTGCAGGCTTTTCCTCGCGGCCCTGGACGGGACTGAGGTGCTGGACATGCTCGGTGAGGCGAAGACCCCGGAAGAGGAAGCGGACTGCTGCTTCTGCCAGTGGATCGTCTCGGGTATGATGGAGTTCGCCGAGAGAGCGAGGAGTGTTCTCGAATCGTCGGGACAGCCGGGGTCCCACTCCATGCTTCAGGCGCTGCCTGAGGCCGGGAGCCTCTGACAGCCGCATTCCGGACGATTATTGACAACATATGCACGCTTCTCCATTGTTCATTGACTTCAATCGAAAGGGGTTCTGATGGAAAAGAAGCGCAAGCTGATAGTCATAGTGGCCGTTGCCGGTATGATAGGCACTTTCCTTCCCTGGGCCAGCGCCTTCGGTTTCACCGTGAGCGGAACCGAGGGAGACGGCTGGATAACCCTGGTGCTCTTCGCCATAGGCGGAGCCATGGCCCTGTTCTCCGGCAGAAGAACGGAGCCGCTGACGAAGGGCAAGCTGATGGTGGTGTGGATAACCGCCGCGATAGCCGCTCTCATAGCCCTGTACAAGATATTTACAGTGGAAGGACCGGTGAAGATAGGCATCGGCCTGTGGCTGATAGCCATAGCCGGTATCGTCCAGGTGCTTCACGTTCTTTTCCTCAAGGGTTCCGAGGTGGAGGAGACCATCTACGCTCCCCCCTCTCCCCCCGCTCCGAAGCCGGAACCCGAACTTCCGGCACCGGAACCTGCAGGGGAAGAGGAAAAGGAATAGCCCGGATCTGAACTGCTGATATTCCTTCGAATTCGGTGTGGCAGGGGCGTCCTTCGAAACAGGGGCGCCCCTCCTCTGACGGTTTCGCGGGCAGGGCCCGGCGGCGAACCGGCGTAATCCCTTGTTGCGCGGCGCCGATGTTATCATAATCGCTGTTCGATATTTAATGGTTTTCGATCGTCTATATTTCACCTGATTGAGAACGGACAGTATATGTTCGTCATTGTTCCCGAGAGCTGGAAGTGCCCCCTGCCGGCGGATGTTCGGGTGGTCAGACGGGGCCCCGTGCCGGCGGATAACCATGAACTGGTCCGAAGTGCCCTTTCCCGCGGCGAGAGGCTTTTCGTCATCGGCACCGAGGGTGTTTCCCGCAGGAATTGCTTTGCCGTTGCCGAGGACCACATAGCCCTCTTCGGCTCCAGCGCGCTGGCGGGCCCCAACAGGGATGAGCTGGGTCCCCGATTCCCGTCCCTGATGGGTATGTACCTGGCGCCCGAGGGCGACTGGGAGCGGGGCGTCATCGCCGGGGTGCCGGACTGGAGGCTGGCCACGCCGGCGGAACGGAAGCTGCTGGGAGCGCTGGCCATGGTCTCCCGTGGAATTGACGAAGCCGAGATAGCAGGTCACGGAGGGGCGAAGGTGTTGCTCCTTGCAAGATGTCACGGATGGGATTCCGTGAATATCCGTCACGCGCCGCTATCAGAAGCGGCCCGGGCGGCCGGCGACCTGTTCAACACAATGATCACCGAGGGAGGTGAGGAGCGTGAACTATAAAGACACCATACAGTTGCCAGAGACCAGCTTCTCCATGAAGGGCAATCTCATCAGGAAGGAGCCGGAGACCCTGGAGATGTGGGAGAAGGAGGACATCTACGGCAGGATAAGGGAGGCCAGGAAGGGCTCTCCCGGGTTCATTCTCCATGACGGACCTCCCTACGCCAACGGCCATGTCCATCTGGGAACGGCGCTGAACAAGATACTGAAGGATTTCATAGTGAAGTCATATACCATGATGGGCTACGATTCACCCTACGTCCCCGGCTGGGACTGCCATGGGATGCCCATTGAGCACCGGGTGATGAACGACCAGCCGGAGAGCGGCGCCGACCTCACCAGGGAGCAGGTGAGGGAGAAGTGCCGGAAGTACGCCTCCCGCTACGTTGACGTGCAGAGGGAGGAATTCAGAAGACTGGGTGTGTTCGGCAGCTGGGACCGGCCCTACCTCACCATGAGCAGGGATTACGAATCAGGCATAATAAGGGCCTTCGGAAGGCTGGTGAGGGACGGCTACGTCTACCAGGGCCTGCGGCCCATCCACTGGTGCATGAAGTGCGGCACGGCCCTGGCTGAGGCCGAGGTGGAGTACGGAGACCATACCTCCCCGTCAATCTACGTCGCGTTCTCGCAGGAGGAGCCTGAGGAATGGGAGTCCCGGGGTGTTCCCCGGGGGACGGAAACGGTGATATGGACAACTACTCCCTGGACCATCCCCGCCAACCTGGCGGTGGCCCTTCATCCTTCGGAGAGGTACGTCATAGTCCGCTCGGGTGACAGGAACTTCCTGGTTGCGCGGAAGAGGGCTGAAGCCTTCATGGAGGAGGCCGGTCTCACCGGAGAAGTGCTTCCGGAACCGGTTTTCACAGGAGAAGAGCTGGACGGTCTTCGCATGAAGCACCCCCTGTTCGGGGGCAGGTCATCCCTGATGATAGTCGCCGGACATGTGACCATGGATGACGGCACAGGCTGCGTTCACACCGCCCCCGGGCACGGCGCCGAGGATTTCATGGTGGGAAGGGAGTACGGACTGGAGGTCTTCAGCCCGGTGAACGAGGACGGCGTTTTCTCCCCGGAAGCCGGAAAGTACTCGGGAATGCACGTTTTTCAGGCCAACCGGTCCATAGTGGAAGACCTGCGGGAGAGCGGAAGGCTGCTCAGCGCAGCGGACGTGACGCACAGCTACCCGCACTGCTGGAGATGCAAGAGCCCTCTGATATTCAGGGCGACCAGGCAGTTCTTCCTGGACCTCTCCAGAGACGGTCTCAAGGACAGGGTACTGGAAAGGGTGGACCAGGTTCAGTGGCATCCCGGCTGGGGCTACGAACGGATGAAGAACATGATGACCGTCCGGCCGGACTGGTGCCTCTCGAGGCAGAGGTCCTGGGGAGTGGCCCTGCCGGTGTTCACCTGCGGAGACTGCCTGCAGCCGGTATTCGACCACCGGGTGATAGAGGCGGTGGCGGAGAAGATATCCCTGGAGGGGTCCGACGTCTGGTTCCGGATGTCCCCCCGGGAGATATTCGCCCTGGCCGACAGGCAAGCGGTCTGCCCCTCCTGCGGCGGGAACCGCCTGGAGAGGGTGGATGACATCCTGGACGTATGGTTCGACAGTTCCCTTAGCCATTTCAACGTTCTGACCCCGGAGTACGGTCTGTCCAGGCCGGCCGCCGTCTACCTGGAGGCAACCGACCAGCACAGGGGATGGTTCGGCGTGAGCCTGATAACCAGCGAAGCCCTTGGGCTGGGAAGGCCGGCGGACCACATCATCACCCACGGCCTCATACAGGACAGGAACGGCAGGAAGATGTCCAAGTCGCTGGGCAACGTCATCTCCCCGCTGAAGATAATAGACCGCCAGGGCGCGGACATACTCAGGCTGTGGTTCGCCGGCGTGGACTACACGGCGGATTTCAGGGCGGACATGTCGCAGCTGGACGACGCCAGGGAGGCCTACAGGAAGCTCCGCAACACACTGAGGTTCATGCTGGGCAACCTGGGTGACATTCGGGAGTTCGAACCGGACTTCTCCGACCTGGAAGGTTTCGACAGGTACATTCACCTCAGGTTCAGGAAGCTGATGGGCTTCTGCCTGGAGGAGTACAGGAAGTTCCAGTTCCACAGGGTATACCGTGAACTGAGGAACTTCGCGGTGATAAGCCTGTCAGGGCAGTTCCTGGACATGCGGAAGGACAGGCTCTACTGCGGCAATCCCGAGGATGACGGCAGCAGGATGACCAGACAGGTGATGGCATGGATGCTCAGGAACCTGGTGCAGCTGCTGGCTCCGCTTATCCCATTCACCGCCGAGGAAGCGTGGCGGGAGCTCCCGGCCGACCTGAGGAACGGAGAGGAAAGCGTTCACCTCTCCCTCTATCCCGATGATGACCAGGTCCGGCTTACCCCGGAGGAGAACAGGGAACTGGAGAGCTGGTCCCCCTACCTGGAGGTAAGGAAGACGGTCCTCAAGGAGCTGGAGGAAAAGAGGGCGGCCGGCGAGATAGGGGGCGGACTGGACGCCAGGGTTGAACTCACCGTACCCGGGGAAATGGTTGATTCCGCCGGCGGCGAGGACTGGGCGGATTTCCTTATAGTCTCCCAGGCCGAGGTGGTCCCCGGAGAAAGTGTCGCAGTTTCCGTGAAGAGCGCTGAAGGAGACAAATGCGGCCGATGCTGGAAAATACTGCCGGAAGTGGGAGAGCTGGACCCGGAGGACGTATGCGCCAGATGCGCCGGAGTGCTGCGCGACATGGGATTTCATGAATGATACAAGGGCCCGGCTGACCGGGTACCTGATAGCCCTCGGAACGCTGGCGGCGGACCAGGTTACCAAGAGGATGGTCCTGGGATGGCTGGACCCCCGGAACCCGGTGGAGATACTGGGGGAATTCCTCAGGTTCACCCTGGTATGGAACAGGGGGGCCGCCTTCAGCCTGGCCTGGGGAGGTCCCGTTGTCCTTACGGTGGTCACCGGCGCGGCGGCGATACTCGTATCCGTCCTCATATGGAGGATGGCGGACCGGCCACGTCTGTTCCTGGCGGGTATGGGAGCCATACTGGGCGGGGCCCTGGGGAACCTGATGGACAGGTTCATGTACGGCAGCGTCCTTGATTTCATCGATGTCGGCCTGGCCGGCAGGCGCTGGCCCACCTTCAACGTGGCGGACGTGGCCATCACGGCTGGAGGCGTCATTCTGGTGATCCTGTACTGGAGGGAGACCCGGGCTGAGCGCGCGGAAGGGAATGATACCGATGGAAGCGGTTAGAACGGCTTCCAGGACCGTGGTGGCGGTGGGAGGCAATTCACTCATCTCCTCCGGGGCCGGAAGAGGGAACCTGGATACTCACACAATGGCCCGGGAGGTATGCCAGGAACTGGCCACGATAGCCCAGTACAGGGGCGGCGTTGTCATAACCCACGGCAACGGCCCCCAGGTAGGTTTCGAACTCCTGCGGAACGCTATGGCTTCAGACGTGGTCCCGCCGGACGGTCTGGACGTTAACGTGGCGGCCACGCAGGGCTACATCGGATACTTCCTTCAGCAGGTCCTCGGGGACGTGCTGGAGGAGAGGGGGGTGGACATCCCGGTGACCGCCCTTATCACCCAGGTGCTGGTAGCTCCCGACGATCCGGCCTTTGAGAATCCCTCCAAACCCGTGGGACCCTTCTACAGCCGGAAGGAGGCCGCCGACGCCATGGACCTGCACGGGTGGATAATGAAGGAGGACGCGGGAAGAGGCTGGAGGAGGGTGGTGCCCTCCCCGAAACCGAGAAGGATACTGGAGCTGGAGGCTATTCGGACGCTGGTAAACGCCGGCCAGATAGTTATATGCGCCGGGGGCGGAGGAGTGCCTGTGATAAGGGAGGGCTACAAGGTAAGGGGCGTACCCGCGGTAATCGACAAGGACCACGTCAGCGCCCTGCTGGCCACCCGGCTGGAGGCGGAAACCTACGTTATATCGACGGCCGTTCCCCAGGTCTACGTGAATTTCGGGAAGCCCGACCAGAAGCCTGTCGATCACGCTACGCTGGAGGAGATGGAACACTTCCTCCTTCAGGGTGAGTTCGCCGAGGGTTCCATGCTGCCGAAGGTCAGGGCCTCCATAGGCTTCCTGAAGCACGGCGGGAACAGGGTGGTGATAACCTCGCCGGGCAACATCCTGAAAGCCCTGGACGGGGAAGCCGGAACCACCATAGTTCACGGCACCGCGCCTGACCGGTAATCCCCGGCGGGAACCGGACCCGTCCATCCTTGACGATTAGCCGGCTTGTATTTATCCTTCGAGCCACACATTGTATGGTGCGGTGGGCGATTAGCTCAGGTGGCTAGAGTGCTTGCTTGACATGCAAGAGGTCACTGGTTCAAGTCCAGTATCGCCCACCATTTTTATTGATGAACTCCGACCGGAAGGAGGTCGCCGGACCATGCGCATCGAATTTCCCGACAGCAGCTCAAAGAATTATGAGGCCGGCACCACCGGTCTGGACATAGCTTCGGACATTTCCAGGGGTCTGGCGAAGAACGCTCTGGCGGTGAAGTTCAACGGAAAGCTGATGGGCCTGGACGAGCCTCTCGAGGAGGACGGCAGCATAGAGATACTCACCTTCGGTGACGAGGAAGGCAGGATGACCCTGCGACACAGCTGCTCCCATCTCTTGGCGGCGGCGGTCCAGAAGCTGTTCCCAGGCACAAGGCTCGGTATAGGCCCCGCCATACAGGACGGTTTCTATTACGACATGGATATCCCCGACTTTCCGGGAATATCCGCTTTCGAGGATATCGCGGCGGAGATGGAGAGGCAGGTGGAGGAGGACATTCCCTTCATCCGGGAGGAGATAGGCTTCGAGGAGGCGCTGGAGCTTTTCCGCAGCCGCGGGGAGGACTACAAGCTCGAACTCCTGGACGAACTCCGGGAGGAGGGGGAAGCTATCTCGGTCTACCGCCACGGAGATTTCGTGGACCTGTGCAGAGGTCCGCACGTTCCCTCCACCGGCTGCCTCAGGCACTTCAAGCTTCTGAGCACCGCCGGAGCCTACTGGAGGGGCGACGAGAGCAGACCGATGCTCACCAGGATATACGGCACCGTCTTCGATTCCCGCAAGAACCTGAAGCGGTATCTGGAGGTCATGCGGGAGGCCAGGAAGAGGGACCACAGGAAACTGGGTCCGGAGCTGGGCCTCTTCACCATGGGTGGAGAGGGAGGTCCCGGGCTGGTCTACTGGCTGCCGGCGGGCACCATAGTCCGTGAGGAGCTGGAGAATCACTGGAAGAGGGCTCACGTGAGCGCCGGGTACCAGCTGGTCAATACCCCCCACATCGCCCCGGCTGAGCTGTGGAAGACCTCCGGCCACTACGACTACTACCGGGATAACATGTACTTCCTTGACGTGGACAGGGGCGAGTACGCCCTGAAGCCGATGAACTGCCCCGGACACATCATTATCTACAGGAACAGCAGGAGATCCTACCGGGAGCTGCCCATGCGCCTGGCTGAGCTGGGAGTGGTATACAGGTACGAGAAGAGCGGAGTGCTCCACGGACTGATGAGGGTCCGGGGGTTCACGGTGGACGACGGACACATCTTCTGCACAGGGGACCAGATAGTCGACGAGATACAGAAAGTCGTCCGTTTCGCCCTCTATTTCCTTCGAATATTCGATTTCGGCTACAGCATCGAGCTTTCGCTCATGGACCCCGAGGACCCCGGCCGCTACGCCGGCAGTCCCGAGGAGTGGCTGAAGGTGGAGCCGTCCCTGGCCAGGGCCCTGGACGAGATGGGGGAGGATTACAGGACCGTTACCGGCGAGGCGGCCTTCTACGGACCGAAGATTGACATAAAGATGAAAGACGCGCTGGGACGCTACTGGCAGGGACCCACCATACAGTTCGACTTCAACATTCCCCAGAGATTCGACCTCACATATGTGGGGGATGACGGCCAGGACCACCGGGTGTACATGGTCCACAGGGCACTGTTCGGATCGGTGGAGAGGTTCATAGGGAACCTTATAGAACACTACGCCGGGAACCTCCCGGGTTGGCTGGCCCCTCATCAGGTTGTTATCTTACCTATTACGGAGTCTCAGCTGGAAAAGGCCGAGGAAGTCAACAGCCGTGTCCGGAATGCCGGGCTCAGGAGCATGGTAGACGGTAGAAGCGAGACGATAGGATACAGAATCAGGGAAGCCGAGACGGGCAAGGTCCCCTTCATGTTCATCATAGGTGAACGGGAGGCTGGATCGGACAGGGTTGCTCTGCGCGTTCATGGAGAGGGCGACAGAGGTTCCCTGGAACTGGAGGAAGCCCTCGAAACAGTCAAGGCCGGATGCAGACGGCCTGAATTACCCGAATAGGAGGTCAGTAAATCAGCAGGAAGGAACAGAACCGGGTTAATGGGGAGATCCAGAGCCCTCGAGTGAGACTGCTTGACGAGAATGGAGAACATGTAGGAATACTGAGCATTCAGGAGGCGCTGGACATGGCCGCCCGGGCCGGACTGGACCTCGTGGAGATCTCACCGGGAGCAGACCCGCCCGTTGTCAGCATCGTGGATTATGGGAAGTTCCGTTACAGACAGAAGCGAAAAGAGAGAAAAGCGAGGAAGAGCCAGAACGTAGGAGGCCTGAAGGAGGTCAAGTTCAGGCCGAACACCGAGGAGCATGACTACAATTTCAAGATGAAGCATGCCAGGGAATTCCTCGAATCAAGGCATAAAGTGAAGGCCACGGTGGTATTCAGGGGCCGCCAGCTTGCGTACAAGGAGCAGGGCTACGAACTGCTGGACAAGCTGGCCGAGGACCTGAAGGAATACGGCCAGACGGAGAGAAAGCCCAGCATGGAAGGGCGCCAGATGACCATGATCATCGCCCCTTTGAAGGAGAATAATTAACCGACCTGAACAGGTAAGAGGGAGAATCAATGCCCAAGATGAAGACCCATAAGGGAGCCGCCAGGCGGTTCCGAAAGACGGCAAAGGGCAAGTTCAAGATGAACAGGCCGTTCGCCGACCATATCAAGACCAAGAAAAGCCCCAAGAGGCTGAGAAAGCTTCGTAAATCCAAGATAGCCTCCAAGGCTGATACCAAGAGGCTCAAGAAGCTTCTACCCTAGTATCGGAGTGAATCATGAGCAGAGTGAAGAACGCGGTTGCGAGGAAACAAAAGCACAAGAAGCGACTAAAGGAAGCAAAAGGGTACTTCGGCGGAAGAAGGAAGCTGTATACAGTAGCCAACGAGGCCAGGAAGAAAGCCCTTGAGTACCAGTACCGGGACCGCAGGAACAGGAAGAGGAATTTCCGTTCACTGTGGATAACCAGGATAAACGCCGCCGTCAGGGAGCACGGCATGACTTACAGCACCTTCATCTCAGGCATGAAGACGGCGGGAATACAGCTGGACAGGAAGGTACTGGCCGACCTGGCGGTCAACAGTCCGGAAGCTTTCGCCAGGGTTGTGGAAGAAGCTAAAGCCGCTCTCTGAGAGAGAGGGGATGTATCGTGCCCCAGTCGGAAGATATCGAGAGGTTGACTGAAGCGATAAATAGACTGATAGTCAGGTACAGGTCAGTTAATTCTCAGAAGAATGAACTGGCGGCACGGGTCGAGGAGCTTGAGGCCAGGCTGGAGAACAGCGTGGGCTCCGTGGATTCGGAGGGGTACAACATTCTTCGGATCCACAGCGCCAGGCTCCTGAGGGAAAGACAGGAGATCAGGCGCAGATTAGCGGGTGTGCTGGAAAAACTGGAAAGCATTGAGATAGAAGGCAAACAAGGGATCAAATGAGCAACCGGAGCGAAGTAACCCGCGTGAACATCTTCGGGCGGGAATATACTATCCGGGGAGCGGGGTCTCCCGCCTACATTGCCGAGATAGCTCATTACGTTGACATGAAGATGCGGCAGATGACCGACAACGCCACCATGGCCTCCACGGCCAAGGTGGCGATTTTTGCCGCGCTGAACATAGCAGATGAACTCTATCAGAAGAGAGACCAGTACCAGGAGCTGGAAGACAGCTTCAGCAGCGAACTTACACACCTCGCCGACAGAGTGGAACAGGTGCTGTCGGAAACCCCTCATCCTTCCACGGCGGTGAAGTCCGCGGGAACTGATTCATCTGCCCTCGTAGAGGAAGCCTCCACAATCCAGCAGAACAGCACGTCCGACGTACAGCGTTGATGCCTTGAGCGGCTGCGGTACCTCGAGGCCTTGACCGGCAAGGTTTGCCAAGGACACGGAAGGGATGTGCCGGCACTCTGCGCAGGGGTGGACCCGGTCCGGTCCCCACGGACCACATCCTGACACCGTTTACATAGATGCCTGCCTGCGCCTGGACAGGAGACCGTCATGAACATACTCATACCTGCCGCCGTATTCGTGGTGGCGTTCATATTGGGGTTTGTTCTCAATAAGATTCTGGTTGCCAAAGAGATAAGTGGTGCCGAGACCGAAGCGGAACGCATCATCGCTGATGCCCGCCGGGAGGGTGAGACCATCAAGCGCGAGGCTCTTCTGGAGGGAAGGGACACCATCTCCAGGGAGAGAGCCGACATGCTGGAGAAGTACCAGGAGAAAAGAGTGGAGCTGGACCGGGCCGGCAGCCAGCTGGCCCACGAATCCGAGCGTCTCACCATTCTGAAGGAGAAGCTTCAGGACCGAAGGGTCTCGCTCGACAAGCGGGAGACCGGCCTGTCGGAGATGGAGAATTCCCTCAACGCGAAGCATAACAGGGTCAACAAGCTGATGGAGGAGCAGAACAGGCTGCTGGAGCAGATAGCCAGCCTGTCCAGGGATGACGCAAGGAAACTGATGCTGGCGAACCTGGAGGAGGAACTCCATCATGAGGCGGGCAGGCTGACGCGCAAGATAATGGAGGACGCTGAGAACAGGGCGGAGGAGGAAGCCGCCAGAATACTCTCCACCGCGGTCCAGAGGTGCGCGGCCGACCACGTGGTGGAGAACTGCGTATCCGTGGTGAACCTGCCCAGCGATGACATGAAGGGCAGAATAATAGGCAGGGAAGGCAGGAACATTCGGGCCTTCGAGGCGGCAACCAACGTTGACGTCATAATCGACGACACTCCGGAGGCCGTTGTCATATCCTGTTTCGACCCCGTCAGGAGGGAGATAGCCAGGCAGTCCCTGGAGAAGCTCCTGGATGACGGAAGGATACACCCCGGACGCATTGAATCCACCGTGGCCAGGGTTTCGGCCGAGATGGAGAAGCGCATAAGGAAACTGGGGAACCAGCTGGCCCTGGACGCCAACGTGTCCGGGCTGCACCAGCAGCTGATAAGGCATCTGGGCAGGCTGCGGTACAGGACGAGCTACGGGCAGAACATGTACCAGCACTCCCTGGAAACCGCTCACATCTGCGGCCTGCTGGCCTCCGAACTGAAACTCGACCCGGCCATCGCCAGAAGGATAGGCCTGCTGCACGACATCGGAAAATCCACCGACCAGGACATCGAGGGCTCCCATGCGATAGTAGGCATGGAGCTGGCCCAGCGCTACGAGGAATCACCGCTGGTCTGCAACGCCATCGGCGCTCACCATGAGGAGATCGAATGTGAATCCCTCTACGCCATACTGACCCAGGCCTCCGACTCGGTGAGCTCCGCCAGGCCCGGCGCCCGAAGGGAAACACTCGAACTCTACGTCAGAAGGCTGCATAAGCTGGAATCGATAGCGGATTCCTTCGACGGGGTCAGGAAATCCTACGCCATTCAGGCGGGACGGGAACTTAGGATAGCGGTGAAGCCAGAAACGGTGGACGATGACGCCTCGGCGGAGCTGGCCAGGATAGTGGCAAGGAAGATAGAGAGTGACATGGACTACCCCGGCCAGATAAAGGTGACCGTCATACGAGAGACCAGAGCTACGGAAACGGCTCACTGAGGTGGAGATACTGCTCTTCGGCGATGTTGTGGGCCGCCCCGGCCGCAGCGCCCTGGTCAACTATCTGAAGGGGCGGGAATTCGATTTCGCCGTGGCCAACGGGGAGAACGCCGCCGGCGGGTTCGGCCTTACCAGGAACACCGCCGTCCAGCTGCTGGAGGGCGGAGTGGACGTTATCACCTCCGGCAATCACATATGGCAGCACAAGGATGTTCTGGAGTACATCGACCAGACGGACTGTCCGGTTCTCAGGCCGGCAAACTACCCGCCGGGCAACCCCGGACACGGCTACCTTGTGCGGGATGTCTCCGGAGTGCGCATCCTGGTCATAAATGTTCAGGGAAGGCTGTTCATACCCATGGCCCTGGACTGTCCGTTCAGGACCGTGGACAGCATAGTCAGGAACAACCCCGCCGACGTGGTGATAGTGGACATGCACGCCGAGGCCACAAGCGAGAAGCAGGTGATGGCCCGGCATCTTGACGGCAGGGCAACCATCCTCGTCGGAACCCATACTCACGTGCTCACCGCCGACGCCGGAGTTCTGCCGGGGGGAACGGCCTACCTGACCGACCTTGGAATGTGCGGCTCCATGTCGGGGGTGATAGGCATGGCCACCGAAGAGGCCCGCATCCGTTTCATCAACGGAAGGCACGCCAGGCTCAGAGTGGCGGAGGGCAACACCCGGGTCAACGGAATGAGAGTAGTCCTCGACCGGGAGCTGAAAGTGAAGGGTCTGGAGCTTATCGATGAGAAAGCCTGACATTTCCGGCCTGAAAGACGCCCTGGCCGACGCTGCTCGATGGGTGGAGACCGGACTGGCCGGCCTGTCCATGCGCCGGGAGCCTCTGTCGCGCCTTCCCTCACTGGCCGCCTACTCCCTGGAATCCGGCGGCAAGAGAGTGAGACCGTTCCTTGTATCCGCCGCCTGCCGAGCCGTGGGAGGCCGCCGGGACGTCTCGCTCAGGGCGGCCTGCGCCGTGGAGATGATACATACCTATTCACTTGTTCACGATGATCTTCCGGCGATGGACGATGACAGTCTGAGAAGGGGAGTGCCCACATTGCACATGAAGTGCGGAGAGGCTCAGGCCCTGCTGGCCGGGGACCTTCTCCTGGTGGAGGCCTTCGGCGAGCTGCTGGAGACCCCGCTGGGCCCGGGAAGGGTTTCGGAGATGGTCAGGCGGCTGGCCGCGGCCGCGGGACCCCGCTTCCTGGTGGGCGGGCAGTACATGGACATGTACCACCCGGAGGACGCCGGGGAGGACTGGATAAGAAGGATGATACTGGGCAAGACCGCCGCAATGATCAGGGTATCTCTGGAGCTCGGGGCTCTGGCGGGAGGCGCCGGAGAGGATATGCTGGAACGAATCTCATCCCTGGGTGACAGACTGGGGTTTCTTTTTCAGCTGACGGATGATATTCTGGACAGGTGCGGAAGCAGGAAAGAGATGGGCAAGGAGGTCTGCAAGGACCGCGAACAGGGCAAGCGCAACCTTCTCTCGATAATGGACGTTGCCTCCGCCTCCGCAAGGGCCCGGAAGATGGGAGATGATATCGCGTTGGACATCATGGAGCTGAACGGAAACTGGAATGACGTGGCGGCCCTGGCGGAGTACCTGCCCGTCAGGAGGAAGTAGTCGTGTCCATTCTGAATGGAATAAAGGGACCGGAAGACGTGGCCCGCCTCTCCATGGAGGAAAGGCTGGCCCTGGTGGACGAGATAAGAAGCGCCATCATCAGCGTTGTGAGCAGCACCGGAGGTCACCTGGCCTCGAGCCTGGGAGTTGTGGAACTCACGGTGGCTCTCCTGTCCGTCTATTCCCCTCCCCGGGACAAGATCATCTGGGACGTGGGACACCAGTGCTACCCCTGGAAGCTGCTCACCGGCCGGGGTGAGGAGTTTCACACCATACGACAGAGCGGCGGCCTCAGCGGATTTCCCAGGAGGGACGAGAATCCCTGCGACGCCTTCGGAGCCGGGCACAGTTCCACTTCAATATCCGCCGGGCTCGGTTACGCCCTTGCCAGGGACTCCAGGGGCGACAATTACCGGATAGTGGCGGTCATAGGTGACGGCGCCATCGGAGGCGGAATGGCCCTGGAGGGCCTCAACTACCTTGGTCACACCGGCACCAGCATGCTCATAATCCTCAACGATAACGAGATGTCCATTTCTCCCAACGTGGGGGCCATCTCGAGCCATCTCACAACCCTCATCACCGACCCGAGGTACAACAGGATAAAGAAGGAGGTCTGGAACGCCCTGGGCCTGATACCGTCACTGGGGGACAGGGTCAGGGACGCCGCCCACGCCGTGACCGCCGGCCTGAAGAAGACACTGGTCACACCGGAGACCCTGTTCGACGATTTCGGTGTACGGTACATAGGTCCGGTCCCGGGCAACGATCTGGCCGCGCTTACCGGCGTCCTGCAGAGGCTGTCCGGGATCCGGGGACCGGTCCTGCTGCATATCCTCACCAAGAAGGGGAAGGGGTACCAGCCGGCGGAGCTGGACGCTACCGGTTACCATGGCGTCTCAGGCAACGGGGGCGGCCGCGGCGTCCGCGAGACCTTTACCTCCGCCTTCTCCCGCACCATGGTCAGGCTCGGACAGCAGGATGACAGGGTGGCCGCGGTTACCGCCGCCATGCCCGACGGCACTGGACTGGTGGAGTTCGCCGCCCGCTTCCCCGACAGGTTCCACGATGTGGGCATCGCCGAACAGCACGCCATAACGATGTCCTGCGGACTGGCATTCGGAGGCCTTCGTCCGGTGGCCGCCATATACAGCACTTTCATGCAGAGGGCTTACGACCAGCTCATCCATGACGCCGCCCTTCAGAAAGCCCCCATAGTGGTGGCCATGGACAGGGGAGGGGTCGTGGGAGAGGACGGCCCCACCCATCACGGCGTGTTCGACATCTCCATGTCCCTCCCGGTTCCCAACATCAGGCTGGGCGCCCCCAGGAACTGCAGCCTCCTGGAGATGATGCTGGAGAGGTCGGTGAAGTTCAGTGAAGGTCCCACAATCCTCAGGTATCCCAGGGGAGAGGAGCCGGATGTACAGTCCGCCTCCCCGGAAGAGGTGGAACCGGGAACCGGGCAGCTGCTCAGGGAGGGGAAGGACGTGCTGATAATAGGCGCCGGCGTCATGTCTCTCTACTGCCTGAAGGCGGCTGACATCCTTTCGGACCGGGGAGTTTCGGTGGCGGTATACGATCCCCTGTGGCTGAAACCTGCCCCCGCCGGGGAAATACGTGAACTGGCCGCGGGGAAGCGACTGGTGGCCGTGGTGGAAGAGGGGGCCGTGGCGGGAGGCTTCGGATGCCATGTAAGCTCTATTCTCGATGACGGGGTCAAGGTGCTCAGGCTGGGTATTCCGGATGAGTTCCAGCCGCACGCCTGCAGGGAGGAGCTGCTGAGCATGATGGGTCTTGATCCACCCTCCATAGCGGAAAGAATAGGTGACAGCCTTGGTGCATGAACCCGCCACCGTGAGAAGGATGAGCCTGTACGTCGACAGGTTCAACCCTCCATACGCCGGGCTTATACAGACGGCCATATCCCACTGCCGGGATAACTCCATCACTCTCACCTCCGCGACTCCTTCCTCCGAGCATCTGAACGCTTTCGGGCTGCGGGAGAACGACAGCTGTGACATGGCCCTGGTACTGGGGGGCGACGGCACCATACTTCGGGGCCTGGGCTACTTCCGGGAGATGAAGGTTCCCGTCCTGGGCGTGAACGCCGGCCACCTTGGTTTCCTGGCCAGCGCGGAGAGCTCCATGATAGGCCCGGCGATAGAGCGGGTTTCCAAAGGTGAATACTTCATCGAGACCACCCCCGTCCTCAGGGGTGAGATGCCTTCGGAGCGGTTCCTCCACGCGGTGAACGATTTCACTGTGAACCGCTCCATGATCGGCGGCATACTGAATTTCGACCTTTTCGTGGGGGATGTGAAGGTAGCCCACATAGCGGGCGACGGAGTGGTTGTATCCACCCCCTTCGGATCCACGGCCTACAGCCTGTCATGCGGCGGACCCATACTGGACCAGGGGCTTCCGGCCATTCTGATGGTCCCGATAAGCCCCCATTCGCTGACGCTGAGGCCCCTGGTGGTATCCGACGACCAGCTGATATCCGTAAGGATAGGGGAGCTTAGAAGCGCAGGGCCGGTTGTATCCGCCGACGGAGCCCCCTGCGGCACACTGAAGTCCGGTGAAGTTCTTCGCGTGACCAGGGGGAGCGGTTCATGCATGACGGTGAGATTCCCCGACCAGCCCGGGTACTACAGAAGGCTGGGCCTCAAACTGGGATGGGGCGTAAGGGGGTAGCTATGCTCACCAGTCTCACCCTTCGAAACCTGGCCACCATAAGCGATACATCGGTGGAATTCGGCGGGGGTCTCAACATCCTCACCGGGGAAACCGGCGCGGGCAAGTCCATACTCATTGACGGGCTGCTGCTGGCCCTGGGCGTCAGGGCCGACAGGGCCATGGTGAGGCCGGGGGCTTCATCGGCCAGCGTGGAAGCCCTGTTCACCGGCAGGGACGGAAGCGAATGCATAGTCAGAAGAGAGGTGAGGGCGCGGGGCAGGAGCCGTTTCTTCCTTAACGACGAACTCTCCACGCTGGAGGAGGGCAAAGAGGTGATATCCGGCCTTGTGGACCTGCACTCACAGGACTCCACTCCGGCCCTTCTGGGAAGGCGAGCGCAGATAAGGGCGCTGGACGAGTTCGGCGGATGCATCGGCCAGGCCGAAAGTCTGGCCGGGGCGTTTCACAGCTACAGCGCGGACCTGGAGCGGCTGGAGGAACTTCGCTCAAGTGTGGACGGCATGCGGGACCGGAGGGACATAGCCGCCCATGAACTCTCCCTGATAGAAAGCCTGGACCCCTCCGAGGACGACTACCGGGAGCTGATGGAGGAGCGGCGCGAGCTGAAGGCGGTGCGTGACGGAGCGGAAGTCCTGGGAGGGATAAACAGCGGGATCTCCGGAGATGAGGGGATCCTGAGCATCCTTGCCGGCTTTCGGAGTTCTCTCAGGGGGTCAGGCATGGACGTCACCGAGCTGCTGGAGCTTCTGGAGCAGGCCGGCATAGCCCTGTCGGAGGCGGACTCCCGGTGCGAGAGCATCCTGTCCAGGATAGAGGACGCTCCGTGGAGGCTGGAGGAGATAGACCGCAGGCTGGACGCCTATTCCGAACTGCTGGGCAGGTGCGGCGGCTCACTGGAGAGCCTTCTGCAGAGAAGGGACGGCCTCACGTCGGAACTGGAAAGCTATAATCGCGTGGAGGATGAGCTGGAGGAGCTGGAGGAGTCCCTGCCGGAGAGGGCGGGAAAACTGCTCGCCATGGCCGGGGAGCTGACCGCCATGAGGGAGAAGGCCGCGCAAAGGCTGACCGCCGCTGTGGAGCGGGAGCTGAAGATGCTGGGAATGCCTCACGGAATATTCCGGGTGCTGATGAAAGAGCCGCAGCCGTCCCGCTCCAGGGTCGTGGAGGGCGTGAGGATAGGCAGCGACGGGAGCTTCGTTCCGGAATTCGCCTTCAGCGCCAATCCCGGCATGGAGCCCGGTCCCCTCTCATCGGTGGCCAGCGGCGGCGAGATGTCCAGGGTGAGCCTCGTGCTGAAGCTGGCCCTGTCCACGGTAACACAGGCACCCACCATGGTGTTCGACGAGATAGACAGCGGCGTGGGCGGCGAGACGGCGAACCTCCTGGCGGATTCGCTCAGCCGGGTTTCCGGCCGCAGGCAGGTGATAGTTATAACCCATCTTCCCCAGATAGCCTCCAGGGCGGACCATCATCTGGCGGTCTCCAAGGAGATGGAGGACGGGATGCCGGTGACCAGGGTGAGGCACCTGGCGGATAGAGACCAGCGGGTGGAGGAGCTGTCCAGGCTGCTTGGAGGCGGCACTGGGGCCAGGGAACACGCGGAGAAGATGGTAGCGGCCGGCCGGGAAAGCGATTCGGATTGAAAGGGCCGGTACTGAACCTTCCCAACCTTATCAGCCTCTCCCGTATCCCTCTGGGACTCGCGGCCTGCCTGTTCGTCTACCTGAGGTGGGTCCTTCCGGCGGCCGCGGTCATTTTCCTGGCCATGCTGTCCGATTACCTGGACGGCATCGTGGCCAGGAGGACCTGTTCGGTGAGCGACTGGGGGAAGATATTCGACCCGCTGGCGGACAAGGTCGCCATTGGAGCTTTCATAGTAACACTCGCCGCGGTTGGGGCGGTGCCCCTCTGGTTCGTCATCCTGTTCCTGACAAGGGATGTTCTGATAGCGGCGGGGGGGGTGTACCTCACGGCCCGTCTGGGCTCGCCGCCGAGTTCCAACCTGTGGGGCAAGTGCTCCTCGCTCGCCGTGTCACTGTACCTGACATTGGCGGCGGCCGAATACGTGCTGGAGAGGGAACTGTGGCCCCCGGGGCCTGAACTGGCGGGGCTGGATCCCCTGGGACTGCTGGCCCTGGGATTTGTTATGGCGAGCCTTTTTGTCTATTTTTCTGAATCCGTGAAAAAGCTCCGGCGCCCTCGGTCCGGACAAGAACTCAGCTGACGGGAGCATCGCCACTTGTATCTCAAGAGACTGGAGATAGTCGGCTTCAAGTCCTTCGCAGACGCCTTCGAACTGGAATTCCAGAAAGGCATATCCTGCATAGTGGGGCCCAACGGCTGCGGCAAGAGCAACATCGCCGACGCCATCAGGTGGGCGCTTGGTTCCCAGAGCCCGACGGAACTCAGGGCGGACCGCATGGAGGACGTCATCTTCTCCGGCACGGTGGCCAGAAAACCCCAGGGCATGGCCGAGGTGGTCCTCACTTTCGACAATTCCGGCCGGGAGCTGGACCTGGACTTCGACGAGGTCAGCGTCACCAGGCGGCTGTTCAGGTCCGGGGACAGCGAATACCTGCTGAACGGCAACCGCTGCAGGCTCATGGACATCACCGACCTTATAGTGGACAGGGGGCTGGGCAGCAACGGCTACTGGATCCTCGAGAAGAACATGACCGAGACGATAATAGAGAGCGGCCCCTCGGACAGGCGTTTTCTGTTTGACGAGGCCGCGGGAATAGTCAAATACAAAATGCAGCGTCACCGGGCGGAGCTGAAGCTGAACGCCGTGGCGGCCGACCTGGACC
Organism: Candidatus Aegiribacteria sp.; assembly: GCA_046498225.1. GTDB lineage: Bacteria > Fermentibacterota > Fermentibacteria > Fermentibacterales > JCC-6 > Aegiribacteria. The sequence continues at coordinate 13,065 of JAWOBF010000086.1, read as the reverse complement.
GGCTGGATGACATCATTACCGAAGTGGAACGGAACGTGGGCCAGCTGAAGAAGCAGGTCTCTGCGTACCGCAGGTGGGAGAGGGCCGAACGCAGGATAAGGGAGATCGAGGGTCTTCTGGACCACAGATCGCTTCAGGAATCCCGGGAGAAACTTCGGGAGCTGGAGGAGCGGCTCGGCCTGGCCACGGCAAGGGAACAGAAAGCCTCCGCCGCTGCCAGGGCCGCCTCGGGAAAGCAGGCCAGCGCCAGGGTCTCCCTGGAAAAGGCCCAGACCCGCCTGGACGGGGAGCATGCCCGGGTCTCCGACCTGGACGGTGAGATGAGCCGGGTGAGCAGGGAACTTGCGGTGGCCGAGGAAAGGTACCGCAACATCTCCTCCCGCATAGAGAATTCCCGCCTGGAGTCTTCCAGGGAGAAGGAGCGGGCCCGGGAACTTGCGAAGGAGGCGGAGGAACTCCGGGAGAGGGAGAAGGAGCTGCAGCGAAGGCTGAAGGAGGCCGGGGCCGCGCTGGAGAAGGCCTCCGCCGAAGCGGAGGAGGCCGAGAAAAACCACGCCGGTTCCGCGGCTCGGCTGGAGGAGGCAAGGAGTGAATACGCCGGTGTATCGAAGGAAGAACAGGCCCTTCAGAAGGAGTACACCGACAGTCTCAGGAGCAGGGAGAGGGCGGAACAGGAGCTTCAGCACGCCCTGGACAGGAAGGAAGAGCTGGAGCGGCAGGCGGCGGAGATGTCGGAAACCCTGGAAACCGCCAGGTCTGAACTCAGGCAGGCGGGCTCCAGGAGGGATGGGCTGGTCGGGGAACTTGAACAGGCGGGGAAGGACCTCGATGAACTGACCTCCAGGCTGCGCCTGGCAGGGGAAGCCGTCCGCTCCCTGGAGATGGACAGAACAGTTCTGAATGCCCGCCTGGAAGGCCTGAGGGAAGCGGAGGAGAGTTCCACCCCGGCGGATGAGCCACTCAGTTCCCGCATCGCCGTAGGGGATGGAATGGGAATAGCGGTGGGCGCCTGGCTGGACGGTTTTCAGGACGCCGGTTTTCACGGACCCTCCCGTGACATTCCTCAGGGCGGGGAAGGCGAAAGGTATTTCGTGAGCGTAAGGGAGGCGGTGAGGCCCGAGGTCCCCTCCGGAGCTGTCTGGCTCCCCGATCTTCTGGAGGAGGGAACGGACCCCTCCATCTATGGCCTCATGTGCCGGGCGGTGCTGGCCCCGGACCGTGCCAGGGCCCTGGAATGGTTCTTCAGCGGGTGGGAGCTGGATATCGTAACGGCGGAAGGCGACCTTTTCCGCAGTGACGGGCTGGTCAGGCTTGGTGTCCCGGAATCCGGGGCCGGAGCCATCGAAAGGCGCGCCCTGATAGAAGAGGCCGAAAAGGAATTTGACAGGCTTACCGGTGAGCTTGAGGAGCGCAGTAGCGACCGGGAGGAACTCCTGGTCCGGGAGAAGGAGATACTGGCCGCAAGGGAGCAGCTGCGGGAGCAGCTTTCCTCCGCGGACAGGGAAGAGGCGTCCCTGCAGGCCGCCGCGTCCGCCCGGGAGGAGAGGCTGAAGGGACTGGCGGAGGAGATCGAGTCCATCGAGCAGAAGCTGCCCCGGCTGCGGGAATCATCCACTCGACAGGAGTCCGCCGGCGCAAGCGCGAGAATGGCCGGGATAAGGGAGAAACTGGAAAAGCTGGCAGCCGACCTCAAGCGTCTGGAGGAAAGAAGGGACTCACTGGGCGCCGAGTTAAACAGTCTGCTTCGAGTGGAGAACACCGCAAGGCTTGAATACTCCTCTCTGGAGACCTCGCTGAAGCGGACGATGGATGACAGGGAACGTCTTTCGGAGTCCTCCCGCGGCGCGCTGGAGAGAAGCGGCCGTATAGAGGAGGAGATGGGGGAGCTGGAGAAGGAAAGGAGCGGGCTGGAAGAACTCATGCGGGAGCTCCGGAGCAATCTCACCCGCCTGTCCGGCCTGCGCGAGGAGGCGGAGCAGAGAAGGACCGACGCCAGCCGGGAGAGGGCCGAATGGCTCGAGAAGACGAGAAAGGCCGACGAGGAGCTGACGCTTCAGAGGGAGGAGCTTTCCACCGCCAGGGAAGAGAGGGTCACCCTGTCCGGCGAGCTGCAGATGGTGGAAGAGAAATGCAGTCAGCTGGAGGAAAGGGAGCCGGTCCTTCCGGACGAGGGCAGCAGATACTGGGACTACCCCCGGGAGAGGCTCCTGGGAGAGCTGGAGAAGCAGAGGGGCTACAGGGAGAACCTGGGTCCAATAAACATGCTTGCGGTAACCGAGTACGAGGAAGGCATGAAGAGGATAGACTTCCTGGCCGCGCAGAGGGACGACCTGGATCGGGCAAGGACCTCCCTGCTTGAGGCCATATCGGAGATAAACAGGACCGCAGCTAGTAAGTTCGACCAGACCTTCGTGGAGGTCCGCGGGCATTTCAAGGACATGTTCACCAGCCTTTTCGGGGGGGGCGAGGCAGATATTATAGCTCTGGATTCCCAGGACCCGCTGGAGGGAGGGGTGCAGATTGTGGCGAGACCCCCGGGAAAGAAGATGGAGAACATCACCGCCCTCTCCAGCGGGGAACGGGCCATGACCGCCGCTGCGCTGCTGTTCGCTCTCTACCTTGTGAAGCCCTCGCCGTTCTGCGTTCTGGACGAGCTGGACGCGCCTCTGGACGACACGAACGTGGACAATTACGTGAACCTCCTCAAGGGATTCGTCCACCGCACCCAGTTCATAGTGATAACCCATAACAAGAGGACCATGGAGGCGGCGGACCGTCTGTTCGGAATTACGATGGTGGAGCAGGGGGTGTCCACCATGACTTCGGTGGACCTGGAGAAAGCCCACCGGATCATAGAGGAGGAGGAGTAGCCCTGGCACTGGAACTAAGGCAGAGGCTCAGGAAAAGCAGCGAGGCCCTGGCGGGGAAGCTGTCGGGACTTCTGGGCGGCAGAACCATAGATGAGTTAGACCTGGAGCGGGCTGAAGAGGTGCTTCTGGCCGGCGATCTGGGCTGGCGGCTCACCGAGCGTATCCTGGACGAGCTTCCCGGCAGGGTGAGGAAGTCCGGTCTCTCCTGGAAGGAAGCGCTGGCCGAAATACTCATCGAGAGCGTACCTGTTCCCGAACCTTCCCCCGTCACCGCCAGGCCGGCGGTCACGGTGGTGATCGGGGTCAACGGGGCGGGCAAGACCACCACCATTGCCAGACTGGCCGCCAGGTTCCAGGATGAAGACCGGAGGGTCCTGCTGGCCTGCGCGGATACATTCAGGGCTGCCGCCGCGGAGCAGCTGGAGATCTGGGCGGAACGGCTGGGCACCGCGGTGCTGACTCAGCTGCCCGGCTCCGATGCCGGAGCGGTGGTATACGACGCGATAAAGAGGGGATTGAACCGGGACTACGACGCGGTGATTGTAGACACCGCCGGCAGGCTGCCGAACAAGAAGGGACTCCTGGACGAGCTCCGGAAGATATACAGGGTATCGGGGAAGGCCATGGAAACCGCCCCCCACGAGGTCCTTCTGGTTCTTGACGGCACCGTGGGGCAGAACGCCATGTCACAGGCTGAACAGTTCATGAAGGCCATGCCGGTGACCGGCCTGGTGGTCACCAAGCTGGACGGAACAGCCAGGGGAGGCGCCGTGCTGGCCATGGCCAGCAGCCTGGCCATCCCGGTGCGATACATCGGCGTGGGGGAGAACCCGGAAGACCTGGTGGAGTTCAGCCTGGAGTCCTTCGTCCATGCTCTTCTGGATATGGAGGGGAGAAGCGGATGATGCTGAAGCTGGAGGAGCTGACCAAGAGTTACGGCAAGACCCTGGCCGTGGACCGTCTCTCACTCGAAGTACCGGCGGGGGAGATATTCGGCCTACTGGGCCCCAACGGCGCCGGGAAGACCACCACCCTGAAGATGATAACCGGCCTGGTCATTCCAGACTCGGGAAAGATATTCGTGGACTCGGTGGACGCCGCAACGGAGCCGGAGAGGGCCAGGGCCGTCACCGCCTACGTGCCGGACGAGCCCAACCTCTACCCGCGGCTCTCAGGCAGGGAGTTCCTCAGGTTCACCGGCAGGATGCGGGAGATACCCCCGGGTGAGCTGGAGGAGCGTATCGATTTCCATGAGAAGCTCTTCGACATGGAAGGCTGGCTGGACAGCAGGGCCGAGGGATACTCCCACGGAATGACCCAGCGGGTGGTCCTCTCGGCGGCATTCATATCCCGTCCGAGACTGTACGTGATAGACGAGCCCCACGTGGGGCTGGACCCGGCCACCGCGGAGACCTTCAACCGGATGGCGGAGGCGGCCGCCGCCGCAGGAGCGGCGGTGATACTCTCCACCCACACCCTGCCGGTGGCGCACCAGTTCTGCCACAGGATGGGGATAATACATCGGGGAAGGATGGTGAAGGTGATGAGAAGCGACAGCGTGGAGAAGGACCGGCTGCAGGAGATGTTCTTCTCCATAACCGGAACCGGCCCCGCCGACGCAGCCTCCTTCTTCCAGGGACGCACCTGACTTCATTAACTTATTTGACCGTATATCATTTAGAATCAATATAAATATTACAAATAAGTATAATTATACTCGTATATGAGTTAAATTACTGATTCCGTTCCTACAGCGAAAGGAACCAGGTCAGTTTTGTAAAAACGGTGAATTCCGCTTCACCCGGGTCGCCGGTTATCTCGTCGGGTTCGCCGCTCTCCCCCACCATGAAATAGAAAGTGCTCCCCGGCCTGAACCGCCAGCTCAGAAGGGCGTTCAACCAGTGACTGTACTCCCGGCGGGAATACCCCGTATCCCAGCTCATCGCGAACCTGGACAACTGCGATGTGACCCTCAGGTTCAGATGATTGGTGAACATCCAGCTGGCGCTGAGTTCGGCTGAACGCCAGTCCGTGTCACGCCTGTCCCAGCCACCGGTCTCCCAGTTGTACTTCCTGGCGCTGGAAGTGACGCTCCAGTCCAGATCCGTCTCCAGGGTGAAGTAGGGGAGAGGCTTGTAGCGTATCCACGACCCGGCGTATCGGTTCGTTCCCTCGCTCCAGGAATTTATCCCGCCCCAGAGGTTTCCGTGCAGGGGTTTTCTGTAATCGGAAGAACAGCTGAACCCGTATTTAATTCCTCCCTCGTATTCGGTTCCTTCCGGGCCCTCGTACCTGTCGGTCCAGGGACCATCGTACCCCACGTTGAAAGAGATATGGTTCCTGTTCCTGAAGACTGTTCCGCTATTCAGCCGGACTCCCTGACCGGTCACCGGCCCCCCGGGGACCTTGTTGTACCAGCCGTTCACCCCTCCCCACAAGTGCTGAAAGACAGGGCTCCCGGTGAACGGATGGTAGATATCGGCGCTCACCCAGCTCTCCAGCTGGCCGGTGGCGGATGTGTATCCCATCATGTTCGCGTTGAAGTTGTCCTCCACACGGGTGATGCCTCCGGTGATATCCAGCCGTCCGTTATCGAATTCATATCTGCTGCGGTAGGCGAGATTATCGTTCCATTCGCCCTCCCGGGAGTTCCAGGTCCCCGCGAGGGCCCCGCCGATAGAATGGTGTTCCAGAAATGAGATTCGGCCGTCCACGGCGGCCGCTCTTCCGTACGAGTATTCATCGCCCCCTTCACCGGGTATATCATTGCTGGTTGCGCTGATGCCCACATAGGTCCCGTCACCGAACTCCCTCAGGAGCCTGCCGGCTGCGTAGCTGGCGGGTTCCGAGTAAGTCACACCCTGGTCCCTCACACTCCCCGTGTATGCTTCCAGGAGGCCTACGCGGAAGCCTCCCACCGATCCGGTGAGCTTGGCTCCGCCCAGGACAGGTATTATCTCGCCGTTGGAGGCTACCGAGCCGATCCTTCTGGAGTAGAAGAGGTTGAAAGGCATGCTGAACATATCCCGCCCTTCCAGGAAGAAGGGTCTTTTTTCCGACAGGTATGTCTCCCAGTGGGACAGGTTGAGCTGATCAGGGTCCGCTTCCACCTGGCCGAAATCGGGATTTACCGTCAGGTCCAGCAGAAGCTGGGAGGAAAGACCCAGACTGGCGTCGATACCGGCGTTGGCCCAGGGGTTCCACTTCTCCTCGTCATCCGGTGAGTAATGCAGGCGTCCGGCCCCGTAGGGTCTAAGTTCGAACCGCCTGGCCGAAGGAAGGGATCTGAGGCCTTCAAGGTCGCCGAAGTCCTCGATCCTGATGCTCCCGTCATCAGCCATCATGTAGAGGAAACCGCTCTCGTTGGTCCTGGATATGGTTCGTTTGAAATTGACTCCCCACGCCTGTTCTTCGTCGCGGGAATACTGGAGTACCGACAGTGGTATCGCGAGCTCTGCGGTCCAGCCTGAATCCGATACGGCGGTGGAGCTTCTCCACACTCCATCCCAGTTGCCGTCCCATCCCCCCACCTGGCAGAGTCTGCCGTCCTGCTGGACATTATCCACGTTCACGAAAAAATAGTAGGCGTTGTTGTCGTCGTTGAACGTATCCAGCCAGACCCCTGTCCACTCGCTGGAGAAATCATGGTCCCTGGGGGCTACCATCCTGATGAATTTGTCCGGTCGGCTGTCATACATGGTGAAGGCGAAGTAGATGCTGCTGTCATCGTACAGGACCCTGACCACGGTTTCCTCCGACATGGGCCGGCCCGGATCGGGCCGGTGCTGCACGAAATGTTCTCGGACCGGCATCGCCAGGTTCCAGACATCATCGTCCGGGACGCCGTCGATCTCCGGGGCGGCTTCGACCCGGACAGCTGTGACGGCACTGGAGGCGAAGCAGGCACAGGCCAGAAAAGGCAGCAGGCAGAGAGTCTTCACCGGGACACCTTTCATGCTGAGAGAAGAGGGCAGCAGGGAATTTCCCGCACAATATAACAACCCGGTGCAAATTCAAAGGTGCATTGACAGAAATACCCCGTTCTCCGTAATATTATTAATGATCCAGTCTTTGAAGGGCCCTGATGACAGGATGACCCTGATGATATTACCTGAAGGGAGAATTGAATGGATTTTCTAGCCGAGGTGAGGTGGTCGCCTTACCTGGTGGGAGCCGGGATAGGTGTACTAAGCTGGCTCACTTTCCTGCTCTCGGACAAAGCCATAGGTTGCTCGACCGCTTTCGCCCGCACCAGCGGCATGCTGGGAAAGCTGTTCAAAGGCGAAGAGAAGATCGAATCCAATCCATATTACCGGAAGTTCGCCCCTGTCATCGACTGGGAGTGGATGCTTGTGCTGGGAATATTCTTCGGAGCCATCCTCTCGGCCCTTCTTTCCGGGGATTTTGATACCGCGTGGATACCTTCCGTATGGCGGTCCAGCTTCGGTTCTGCGGTTATCCCCCGCCTTGCGGTATCCTTCGCCGGTGGAATTCTCGTCGGTTTCGGCGCCAGATGGGCCGGCGGCTGCACCAGCGGTCACGGTATAAGCGGTACGATGCAGCTTGCTCTGAACAGCTGGGTCACCGCCATCTGTATCTTCCTTGGTGGAATCGCCACCGCCATGATCATGTTCGGCATACCTGAAGCCGGGGGGGTGTAGGAATGCTTACAGCACTTCATGAAAGGAGAAAACTACAGCTGGCACTGGGGCTGCTGGCGGGAATACTGTTCGGCTTCCTTCTTCAGAAGGGCGGCGTGACGAAGTACAACGTTATCATTGGTCAGCTGCTTCTGCAGGATTTCACCGTCATCAAGGTGATGCTTACCGCGGTTGTGGTGGGAATGCTGGGAATACACGCAATGAAGAGCATGAACCTCATCAGCCTTCACCCCAAACAGGATTCCATAAGCGCCGCCATTATCGGCGGACTGCTCTTCGGTGTGGGCTTCGCCGTCATGGGCTACTGCCCCGGGACCCTGGTGGGAGCAGTGGGCAACGGTTATCTGGATGCCATCGCGGGAGGTCTGGGAGTTATCCTAGGCGCCGGTATCTTCGCTTCCGTGTACGGAAGACTGAGCAGAAAGACGCTGAAGATAGCCCAGCCGAAGAACTCTACGCTGCCCGAGATGTTTTCGGTGAATCGATGGGTGGTAGTCATTCCCGCAGCTGTACTGATATTACTGGTCCTGTGGTGGATGGACAGCGCCGGACTGTAGGAGCTTTCGGACGCGCCCTGCTAGATATCGCGTTCCCTCAGGGAAGGAGACACTTATGGCCCGAATACTGGCCTTCGCCGGAAGCACCAGAGAGGAAAGCTACAACAGGAAACTCATACGCATCGCGGCGGCCGGCGCGAGGGAGGCCGGAGGGGAAGTGAGTCTGGTGGAGCTGGCAGACTATCCCATGCCCATCATGAACGAGGACCTGGAAGCCAGGGAGGGAATGCCCCCGGCGGCGGCGGAGTTCAAGGAACTGATGCTGGAAAATGATGCCCTGCTCATCTCTTCGCCGGAGTACAACAGCTCGATCACACCACTCCTGAAGAATGTTCTGGACTGGGCCTCGAGGAGCGTAACACCGGATGAGAAGCCTCTATCGGCATACCGGGGGAAGACCGCGGTCATTATGTCCGCCTCACCCGGAAGTCTTGGCGGGCTCCGCGGACTGGTAGTGCTTCGAATGATGCTTGGCAACCTTGGTGTTACCGTGCTTCCGGCAACCAGAAGCATTTCATCCGCGGACAGCGCCTTCGATGAAGACGGTTCCCTGCTGAGCGGTCGGGACCACACAGCCGTCAGGAAACTGGGTGTGACCCTGGTCCGTACAGTGGACAGGCTGGTATCGGGTAACGGATGATCCGTCCGGAGAACACAGGACTGCGAAGATCAGATACTGAAGTTCACTCCGGCGGTTATGAAATTCACGAGTGTAAAGTTATACACCGTTTCCACGTCCGCCCCGCCCTCGACTATCCTGTATCCGGCACGAAGCTCCACCCTGTCCGTTGCGTTGTAGAAAAGCCCCAGGAACACGTCCTCCGCACGGCCCTGAGGACCCACAAGGGCATCTCCTTCCAGAAGCAGCCCCAGACTGCGGCAGGGTTTCCATCTCATGTCGAAACTCAGCAGCGGCACGAACCCGGTGTTGGTGGTGCTGGCTGAGAGCGACCCGGATTCCAGCTTTATCTCCGCGTCTCTAATCTTGGCTGTCAGTCCGCCTGAGAAGGAGAAACCGGGTCTGTCCACCAGCAGGTAGCGCCAGGTCAGGCGGTACGAATCGAACCTGTACAGGCCGGTGACATCCTGTCCCTGGGCAAAGGTCTCACCTTCAAAATCCACGTCCTGAGCCAGCACGCCGGAGCCCTCCAGTCTGAGCGGGGCGGCGAAAAGGCTGAAGGAATGCTTGCCTGTCCTCAGGCCGGCCCTCAGCCGGTAGATGAACTCCGGGTCCACATCCAGGGCATCGGTAAGAGAGAACCTGGTCCCGGAATCGTCATTGGGCACCTGGACATCGTTGTATCCCGGTATCGCCATACCTGCTTCAAGGTCGATGAACCAGCCGGCATCAGCGGGTCCGGCAAGGGTCGCGGTCAGCATGAGCATGATGGTCAGGGATAATTTCGGCATGGTTACTCCTCTGCGATGGTTGAAAACGATCCGTCTGCCGCGCGATCAACACTTTTCCGGCAGGTGTTGCCGAAAAATATTCGTCTACCCGTGGATTTCAGGTCCGTACCGCATGGATTATAATAACTTGAATTACAGTGAAGGAGGATCGGCATGTTCAGAGTGTTCACCGCCGCGTTCATTGTTCCGGCCGTACTGCTCGCCTCCGTCATATCCTATCCGGAAGCGCCTCCGGGAGATGTGGTGGATGACTTTTTCGGGATCCCGGTCCCCGATCCATACAGGTGGCTGGAGGACGTTGACTCTGAAAGGACCACCGCCTGGGTGGAGGCCCAGAACACTCTGTGGAATTCCTTCATCGAGGATATCCCGGTCCGCGATTCCATAAGGGCCAGGCTGGAGGAAGTTTACGACTATCAGTCTATATCCATGCCCTACAGAAGGGGAGAGAGATACTTCTTCTACGTGAACGACGGACTGCAGGAGCATCCTGTTTTCTGTACCAGCGACAGCATAGGTGGAGAACGAACCGTGCTGATCGACCCGAACCGGTTCGAAGATGACAGAATGGCCTTCGCCGGAGCCCGCGTGACCGATGACGGAAATCTCATGGCCTGGGCCTCCAGCCACAGCGGTTCGGACTGGAGAACCATCCACTTCATGGACCTGTCCAGCGGCAGGGCTCTGGAGGACACTCTCAGATGGCTGAAGGGAATGGTATCCTGGGACGCGGACAACGAAGGTGTCTTCTACAGTATCTACGATATTCCGGAGGAAGGCCGGGAGTACACTCAGCAGAACAGGAACCAGAGGATAATGTACCACAGGCTGGGAACCCTCCAGGAGCAGGACAGCCTGGTCTACCACAGACCGGACCGGCCCGACTGGATGATGTCCGCCGGTCTCACGGAGGATGGCGACTACCTCATAATCTGGATCTATGACGGTAATGTAGCCGACCGGAACGGCCTGTTCCATGTGGATATGAACTCACCGGAACGGGAAGTGGTGGAGCTGCTGGGAGATTTCGATGCAACCTACAGTCTGATAGGGAACACGGGGGCCGAGTTCTACTTCCTCACCGATCTGGACGCCCCGCACAGCAGAGTGATAAGAATAGACCTCAATTCACCGGAGAGGGAGAACTGGGAGGAGATAGTTCCGGAGTCTGACAGGATACTGACCAGCGCTTCCCTGCTCAACAACAGCGAGACCCTTGTGCTCAAATACTCCTGGGAGGGATACGATTCGGTTGAGCTGTACGACCTCCGGGGAAACCTGGTGGGCGAGGTACCCCTGCCCGGCAGGGGCACTGCATGGGGTTTCGGCGGGTTCCAGTCCGATACCGAGACCTTCTACCAGTACAGTTCTCTCCTGCACCCGGGGGAGGTATACCGCTGCGATCTGTCCACCGGGCAGAGCACCCTGCTCTGGAAGCCGTCCATAGAAGTCGATCTGTCACGTTTCAGGGAGGAACAGGTCTTCTACGAGAGTTTCGACGGCACCTCGATACCGATGTTCATCGTCTACCCCGATGATATCGAGCTAGACGGCTCCAACCCCACCATCCTCTCTGGCTACGGAGGTTTCGGGGTTTCCATGAAGCCCTGGTTCAGTGTATCCAGAACGGTCTGGCTGGAAATGGGCGGTGTGTACGCCATTCCATGCCTCCGGGGCGGCGGGGAATACGGTGATGAATGGCATTCGGCCGGCATCAGGGAGAACCGTCCGGTGGTGTTCAGGGATTTCATAGCGGCCGCGGAATATCTGATAGACCGGGGGTATACCTCCACTCCGAAACTCGGCATCTCCGGCGGCTCAAACGGAGGTACCCTTGTCGCCTGCGCCCTGAACATGAGGCCCGACCTGTTCGGCGCCGCGGCGCCGGCAACCGGGGTGATGGACCTGATGCGCTTCCACCTGTTCACCATAGGATGGGCATGGGTATCCGAGTACGGTGATCCTGAATCCCCCGACGACGTAGAGTTCCTCCTGGAATATTCACCGTATCACAACATTCAGCCGGGAATCGAATACCCTCCCGTGCTCATCTCCACGGCGGACCATGACGACAGGGTGGTGCCGGGCCACAGCTTCAAGTACGGGGCCAGGCTTCAGGCCGCGCAGGCCGGGAGTTCTCCCATTCTCATGTCCATCGTTTCAAGGGCGGGCCACGGTGGAGCCGTGGGTCTTTCGGAATCCCTGGACAGAACCGCCGATAATTACGCCTTCTTCTGGAAGACCCTGGGAATGACCGAATGAGCTTGACGGGCACTCATGCATACCTTAATCTGATCGCTGGGATTTCAATACCGCGCTGGTCCGAACTGCTACCGAGGAGATGGGATGGATAGAGATAAAAATGTATACTGCCAGGGACTGAGGGATGAACTGGGCAGGGAAAGGACAATCCTGGCCAATGAGCGGACCCTTCTTGCCTACATAAGAACCGCTATCATGCTCCTGGCGTCTGGAATGACGCTGGTGGAGCTGCTCACGGTGGGAAGGGAACTGAGGGTTATCGGTTTCGTTCTCATAACCGTGTCCATGATGGTGGGAGTATTCGGCTACATCCGCTATGTGAAGATGCGCCGTCAGCTCAAGCTGGTGAAAGGAAAAGAGGAATAACCTTTACCCTGGAAGGTCCGCTGAAACACATGAGGGAACCGCTTGTTCTGCATCAGACCGCCGGGCCCCTGGATGTGAACTGCTACATTGTGGGATGCCCCGCCACCTCCGTCGCCCTGGTCATAGACCCCGGAGGGGACGGTGAAGAGATAGCCGGAACGCTGGAGGCGAACGGCCTGAAACCCGCCGCGCTGGTGAACACCCACGGCCATTTCGATCACATCGGAGGCAACGCGTTCCTTGTATCCCGTTACCCGGGGATCAGGCTCCATATTCATGAACGGGACCTTTCCCTCCTTCGCCAGGCCGATTTACATGCCGAGTACTGGGGAATGTCCTTTCAGAGCTCTCCGGAACCCACCCACCTTCTCCATGACGGGGACGTCATCAATTTCGGAGAGCTGAGCCTGAACGTCATCCATACCCCCGGCCACTCCCCCGGAGGAGTAAGCCTCTACTGCGAAGGCCATGTCTTCACCGGCGATAGCCTGTTCAGCGGTTCCATAGGAAGAACCGACCTTCCCGGGGGTGATCACGACCTTCTCATCTCCTCCATCAGGGAGAGAATACTCACACTGCCTTCCGGAACGGTGGTGCATCCGGGCCACGGTCCGGAAACCACAGTGGGGGAAGAGAGAGTGACTAATCCATTCCTTCAGTGAGAAAGCGCCAGATTTGCCATCTCCCCGCCGATACCCGGTGTACCCGTACTTTCCTTTCCCGAAATCATGCAATAGTATAGTGCAGACAGGGCGCATGATGAACCCGGACAACACACAGGGGAGGGCCTAAAGTGCTGAGATCGATCAATCCCTTTACCGGCAACGTCATCAGGACATGGGAAGAGAATACTCCCGAAGAGCTGGAGAACACGGTCAAGCGAGCCTGGGAGGCCTTCGAGTTCTGGCGCGGGATCGGAGTGGTCTACAGGGCGAAGAG
>JAWOBF010000079.1:0-14256 GCA_046498225.1 Candidatus Aegiribacteria sp. | reverse complement strand
GTTTGGGGCCGGCCATATCCAGGTTGGCCCTGAAGAAGTTGGAAATGGTCCCTATGTCCGACCAGTAGCCGCCGAAGGGGAATGAAGTAACCCTGTAGGAATCTATGGAATTGGGAATTATCTCCCTGCCGAAATCGATGACGTCCGGCTCCCGCTCCAGCACTTCACTGAGTATTTTCGGCGAGAACATGTAAATGCCCATGTTGCCCAGGTAGGGCTTGGCGTCGGTGGTGCCTTTCTGAGCGCTTTTCATGCTTTCCAGAGCATCGCCCGAGGGTTTTTCCCTGAACTCGGTTATTATGCCGTCGTCCCCCACCTTCATTATTCCCAGGGATGAGGCTTCGGAGTCGGTGACCGGTATGGTGCCTATGGTTATGTCGGCCCCGCTGCTGAGATGGTAGCTGCCGAAACGGTTGAAATCCATCCTGTAGAGCTGGTCTCCGGAGAGTATCAGGACCAGGTCGGGGTGCTGGCCGCTTATGTACTTGAGGCTCTGTCTGACGGCGTCGGCGGTCCCCTGGAACCACTGGGAGTTATCGTTGGTCTGTTCGGCCGCCAGTATGGATACGAAACCATGGGTGAACCGGTCGAAACGGTAGGTCCTGGCCACATGCCTGTTCAGGCTCTCGCTGTTGTACTGGGTCAGTACCAGTATGTGCCTTATCCCATCGTTTATGCAGTTGGAAAGGGGTATGTCGATTATTCGGTACTTGCCGCCTATGGGAACGGCGGGCTTACTTCTGTCACGGGTGAGCGGGAAGAGCCTGGTCCCCCTTCCCCCTCCGAGAACCACTGCTATTATCCTGCTCATACATCCTCCTGTCTAGACTGGAAGCACAATAGAACCATAGATTCGCCCCGGGTCAAGGACTGGCGGGGGCTTAAGAAAAGGAAATATAACATTTTTTGATCAATGACTTGACAATATTTAATAATTTTCTATCTTTGCTTTAGATTTATGGAGGTTCAACATGGATATTGGCAATGCGAAATGCCCGGAGTGTGGAAGGACCATGACCCCTGTTGCCTGTCGCTGCGATGACTGCGGTATAAGGATGGAGGGCGAGTTCTCCGTCTCCATACTCGCGCAGCTGCCCCCCGAGGACCAGGCGCTGGTCATCGCTTTCGTGCGCAGCTTCGGTTCCATCAAGAAGATTCAGGAACTGCTGGAAGTGAGCTATCCAACCGCCAGGGCAAGGATAGCCGAGGTAATCGGTCGGCTGGATTCCACCATGGAAACGCCGAGGGACCTGGAGGACCATGTCCTGGAAAAGCTCAGGCGGGGTGACATCACCTTCCGCCAGGCTATGGAGGAACTGTGATGCCGGCCTTCATACTGCTTCTAAGGATCAAGAAAGTGGTGATTCCGCTGCCCTGGTTCCTGGTCTGGCTGCTGGCCGCCCCCTTCGCCCTGGCAGGATGGCTGTTGGGGAACATGGGATTGATCTTCTTTCCGGGGAGCTACGCCATGAGGGTTCTGAGCCAGGCCTGGAGACTGGTGCTGTTCATCATGACCATGCACGGGACCGAGATAAGGATAGAGTCGAAGGAAGAGGACCTGCTGATAGAATTCATCTGAGAAAGTGAAAGAGGTGTGCAATGAAGGAAGAATCGCAGAAGAAGATACTGGAGATGCTCTCCGAGGGAAAGATAAGCGTTGAGGAGGCCACCGCGCTCCTGTCCAGGCTCGGAGGGGGAAAGGAGCAGGAGGAGGCTGAGACCCCGGAGACGGAAGATGGCGTCAGCCGCAGGGTTCCGAAATACCTCAGGGTTGTGGTGGATTCAGCCGACGGCGACAAGGTGAACGTCAGGGTCCCTCTCAGCCTGATAAAGACCGGAATAAAGCTCTCCGCCCTCGTGCCCGGAAACGCGGCCGACCAGATAAGCAGCCACGGCGTCGACCTGTCCAACCTCTCCAGCCTTGACGGCGATGAACTGATACAGGCCCTGAACGAGCTGCAGATAGACGTTGAGAGCGGGGACGGGGACACGGTCAAGGTGTTCACCGAATAGCGGTGGGAACGCCGCGCCGGTATATTCCCGCTCAATGCGGAGTTGACGGGGGATATGCATGAAGATAGCTCTGGCGGGAAAGCCCGGATGCGGAAGGTCCACCCTCTTTCAGGCCCTGGCGGGTTCCTCCGCGGCCGACACCGGCAAGCCCCTGACGGTGGATGTGCCGGACCCAAGGCTGGATTTCCTGGCCGAGGTGCACCGGCCCCGGAAGACCGTGCACGCCCGGGTGGTCTTCACCGACGTACCCTCCCCTTCCATGGCGCCGAGAAATCTGGGACTTCTCAGGAATGCGGCGCTTGCCTGCGTGGTCGTGGACAATTACGCCCTGGGGGAACTCCTTCGGGACTTCGGCGAGATAGAGTCGGAACTGATACTCTCCGACATGGCGCTGTGCGAGAAGAGGCTCTCCCGGCTGGTCAAGGAAGGGGCCGGAAGCTCCAGGGAGGCCGACCTGCTCTCCCGGCTGATGCGCCACATGGAGGACGACCGCCCCCTCCGGCTGCTGGAGCTGGACGCAGGGGAGGAGGAGATCATCTCTCCCTACGCCCTCCTCTCACGCAAGCCGCTCATCGCGGTTTCCAACCGCATGGGGGAACCGGTTACTCCGGAGGAGGAACTGGAGAAAACGGTGCGGGAACACGGGGGCGAACTTCTGAGAGTGGACGCCGGGTTCGAGCTGGAGCTGACCGAGATCCCCGCGGATGAGAGAAGGCCCTTCCTTCAGTCCATGGGATACTCCTCCAGCGGCCTTTCCAGGCTGATAACGACCGCTTACTCCTGCCTCGACCTGATAGTCTTCTTCACCGTGGGAGACGACGAGGTCAGGGCCTGGCCGGTGAAGAAGGGAGCCACGGCTCTGGAAGCGGCCCGCACCATTCACTCCGACATGGCCAGGGGGTTCATCAGGGCGGTGGTGGCCCCGTGGGAGCTGTACCATGAGACACCGGACAGGGCTGTCCTCAGGGACAGGGGCCGGCTGGGCCTGGAGGGAAAGGACTACACGGTCAGGGACGGTGACATAATAGAGATCAGGTTCAGCGTGTGAGGGGAAAGGTCATCCCACGTTCTTCATGGTGGTGGCCACTTTTCTCCACTGGTGCACTATCTCGCTGACCTCGGCGGCCCCCAGTAGTATCACGCACTCCCAGTAGAGAAGGAAGAAGGTGGCCATAAGGCTGGCCATGGAGCCGTAGACAACTCCCCAGCCGGGGTGGCTCACCGTCCATATGTACAGCTGTGTGCCCAGGGCCGTGAATATCGCGGCTACCACCGTCGCCAGCAGAGCCTGGCCGAAGGCCACCTTCCGGTGAGGGGCGGCCTTGTAGAGGGTAAAGAAAAGCAGAAGGGTGAAGGTGATACCGAGTATCTGGGCCAGGTTGCCTCCCGCGAACCTCCCTATCAGGGGCCACTGGGACACGAAGTCACCCACCGGACTGTCCACCACTAGCCGGGCCATGGTAGAGAAGAGGAGCGCGGAGACGAAGCATACGGCCACCAGCAGCGCCAGAAAGAAGTCGTACAGCTTTCCCAGGACGATGTTCCGCCCCTCCTGCACTTCGAATATCCTGTCGAAAGCGGTCCTGATGGTTCCGAACAGCCTGCTCACCAGCCACAGGAGGAAAACGAAGCCCACAACGCCGGGTATGCCCGTCCGGCCGGAGAGCATGGTGCTCTCTATCTCCTCCCTGGTGGACTCCGGGAGCAGAGGGTTGGCGGTCTCCAGCCAGTTGGTCATGCCCTGACGAAGGCCCTCGTGTTCCTGGAAGGCCACTCCGCTGAAGGTTATTATCAGCAGTCCCAGGGGAAGTATGGTTATCAGCACGTTGAAGGAAATGGCGGCGGCGGAGAAGAACACGCCGTCATCGTTCCATTTGTTGTACATCCGTCTTCCGAAGAACCTGAGGAACAGCCACAGCCTCATCAGATACCTGCGGGGATCGAATCCGCGGGAAGATTCCGGTACTGCGCTTCCGTTTTCCTGTTCCGTCACTATCACTCCACCGTAACGCTCTTGGCCAGGTTCCTGGGCTTGTCCACGTCACATCCCCTCGCCACGGCGATATGGTAGGAGAGGAGCTGAAGCGGTATCACCGTCAGAAGGGGAACCAGCATGTCATGGGTCTCCGGGACCCTTATCACCCAGTCCGAGAGGCTCTGAATGTCCTCGTCGCCCTCGGTGGCTATGGCCAGCACCCTTCCCTGACGGGCCCTCACCTCCTCGATGTTGGAGAGCACCTTGTCGTAGGCGGCTCCCTTCACCGCTATCACGGCTATGGGCATCATCTGGTCAATGAGCGCTATGGGGCCGTGTTTCATCTCCGCCGCCGGATACCCCTCGGCATGGATGTACGAGATCTCCTTGAGCTTCAGGGCGCCCTCGAGGGCTACCGGGTAGTTCACTCCCCTGCCCAGGTAGAGGAAGTTCCTGGCGTAGGTGAATTCCTTTGCTACCTCGGCTATTCCGCCGGTGTTCTTCAGGATGGTCTCCACCTTCTCCGGAATGGACATTATCTCGCTGGCCAGCTCCAGGCCCTGTTCACGGTCCAGAACCAATCTGGCCCTTCCCAGCGCCAGGGATATGAGGACCAGCGCCATGACCTGGGAGGTGAAGGCCTTGGTGGAGGCCACGCCTATCTCCGGGCCGGCGTGAATGTAGACACCGGCGTCGGTCTCCCTGGCTATGGAGGAGCCAACCACGTTGACTATGCCCAGTGTGCGGCACTGCTTGTCCCTGGCCAGCTTCAGTGCCGCCAGGGTATCCGCCGTCTCCCCGCTCTGGCTGATGACTATCATCACCGTATCCGGTGTCAGCACAGGGTCCCGATACCTGAACTCCGACGCGTACTCCACTTCTACGGGTATTCTGGCGAACGCCTCTATCAGATATTTCCCGATGAGGGCCGCGTGCCACGACGTGCCGCAGGCGGTTATGACTATCCTGCTTATGGAGCGCATGTCCTCCTCGGTCATCTGAAGGCCTCCCAGATGGGCTGTGCCCTGCTCCAGGTCCAGTCTTCCCCTGAAGGCGTTGGTCAGGGATTCCGGCTGGCTGTAGATCTCCTTCAGCATGAAATGCGGATAGCCGTCCTTCTCAATGTCCGAGATATCCCAGTCGACCCGTTCTATCCTGTCCCTTATCAGAGAGGGATGACCGTTGTCCGACAGAATGCCCCTCAGGTTCACCTCTATCACCTCCCCCTCCTCCAGATAGATGACGTCACGGGTATGGGACACTATGGCCGCCACGTCGCTGGCCACGAAGTACTCGTCATCACCTATGCCGGCAACCAGCGGACTTCCGTACCTTGCCGCTACCAGTGTATCGGGTTCGTCGGCGGAGATGACGGCTATGCCGTAGGCGCCCTGCACCCTGCTGAGGGCGTCCTTCACAGCCTGGAACAGTTTCTTCCCCCGGGAGACCTCGTATCCTATGAGCTTGGGCAGGACCTCTGAATCGGTCTGGGTCTCGAACTGGATACCCAGACCGATGAGTTCCTGCCTCAGCGTCTTGTAGTTCTCTATTATGCCGTTATGCACCACGGCTATTCTCATCTGGTTGTCGCAGTGGGGGTGAGCGTTCAGGTGGGAAGGCTCTCCATGGGTCGCCCAGCGTGTATGGGCTATTCCCACAGTGGACCTGTCGGCCTGTCCCCGGTCCGATTCCTCGAGGTCGCTGACCCTTCCGGCGCGCTTCTTTACAAGGAGGCTGCCGTTGCCCTGCAGGGCGTATCCCGCGGAGTCGTAACCCCTGTACTCCAGGCGCTTCAGCCCGGCAATCAGGATCTCTCTCGCGGGTCTGCTTCCAACGTAGCCCACTATTCCGCACATATCATCTCCATCGCGTTATTGAAGGTCCTGAAATCTTCCTCAATGTAATCGGTATCCGAGTTCTCCGCAATGAACCTCACTACCGGCTCGGTGCCCGAGGGCCTTACATGAAGCCAGCCGCCGGGCCGTGAGTACCACAGTCCGTCCCTGGTATCCGCAGGTCCGCCCCAGGACGCAAGCAGCCTTTCTTCCAGAAGGCGGAACTCCCCGGCGAGGGGAAGCTTTTCTTTGAACATGGAGTAGGAAGGGAACCCGTCGGCCCATTCACCCAGGGTAAGGCCGGGCCGTCCCCTGAGCATCGAGAGGGTGTACGCCATGGCGACACCGCTGTCACGCCCGGCGTGGAAGGTCCTGTCGATGACCCCACCGTTTCCCTCTCCCCCTATGGTGGCCTTCCGTCGCTCCATCTCCTCCACCACGTTCACCTCTCCCACGGGACTCCTGTAGAGAGGCGAACCATGCCTCTGTGCCGCCCGGGCCGCCAGCATGGAGGTGGACAGGTTCACCACGGCAGGTCCGGGCCTGCTCTCCAGGACGTGATCTATGGCCAGTGCTACCGTATAGTCCTCTCCTATCACCCTTCCCCTCTCATCCACCAGTGCCAGCCTGTCACCGTCCGGGTCGAAGGCGAAACCCAGGTCGGCGCCACCTTCCACCACGGCCCGGGACAGCTGCTCCAGGCTCCCCACCGTGGGCTCCGCCACTCTGGGGAAATCTCCCTGAGGGGTCATGTCGCGGTTGATCACCGAGTATCCGATCCCCATTCTTTCCATCAGCATCGGGGCGAAGGAGGCGGCGGTGCCGCCGGTCACGTCCAGGACAACTTCCAGGCGGCGGCCTTCGGCCTTCACCAGGGGCAGGGAGACGATACCCTCCACGTGCCTCTCCAGGCAGCCCTCCAGCGACCCGGGAATGCCCGCGCCCCTGTAATCCTCATGCACCCCCGGGCCCCTGAGTATTTCCAGGAACCTGACCCTGGCCCCTGCCCTGAGGAACACTCCGTCGGGACCTATGAGCTTCAGGGCGTTCCAGTCTCCCGGATTGTGGCTGGACGTTATGGCGATTCCGCCCCGCACCCCGTCCTTCATGGCCTCCAGCTGAACGGTTGGAGTGGTTACCACTCCCAGGTCCACCGGGTCGCAACCCGCGGACATGAGACCGGCGAAGACCGCCGCGGATACAGCCGGTCCGCTCCTCCTGGTGTCCCGGCCCACCACGACGGGTCCTCTGCCTGACAGTACGCCGAAGGCAGCCGCGAAATCCATGGCGTCGGAGACGGTGAGCGACCGGCCGAAAATACCTCTTATGCCGGAGCCGCTGATAATAGGTTCCATAGAACTTCCTGAAAAAGTGGAATGGAGCCGGCGAACGGGTTCGAACCGTTGACCTGCGCATTACGAATGCGCTGCTCTGCCAGCTGAGCTACGCCGGCTCCGGAGCCCTGGATACTATAGAAAATACCCGTCTCCGTCAACAATATCAGAGAAGGGATTCCTTGCCCCCGAAAAGGCTGACCGGAAATGTTATACAGAACTGGGAGCTTCCCAGGTCGGCTTCCGCGGCCGGGTAGATGGACGCTACCTGACCGTCGATGACAGCGTTGTCTGTCCTGAAATCGGCGAAGGACCTCCTGTACTCCAGTCTGCCGGAAATGGGCCCGACCAGGACGACCTCCGCTCCCAGGGAAAGGATGAAGCCGGCGGAGCTACCCTCCGCCTCCACGAATTCCCCGAAATCGTCGGTACCGCTGTAACTGCCTGATATGTATACCCCTCCGGCCCCGGCGAAAACATGGAACTTCCGCATGGGCTCGAATCGGGCCAGCGGCATCACCGAGACCAGGAAAGCGCTTACCTCTCCGTCCCACCCGGTGGGAGAGGAATTTTTCCAGAAGTACTCCCCGGTCACCCTGAAATCCAGCAATCCCGGAGAATCCACGTCCACTACCAGTCCCGCCGAGGTGCCGGGCGTGAGGAACCTGTTCTCGTAGACGGTGTCCACCGGGGCCAGGTTCGAGATCATAGGGCCCACCCTTATCTCGATTCCTTCATTTGAATGAGCCGTCGAGGCGAACACGGCGATGAGAAGCAGGTGTACTGCGAAGCGAATCATTCTTCCTCTCCCCCGTCGAAGTTCTTCCTTATGTGCGCCAGCAGCCCGCCGTCCTCCAGTATCTCCAGCATCTCGTCGGGAAGGGGAGGAAATTCGAACGTTCTGTCGCCCACGGTCACATTGCCAGCCGCGGGGTCGACACTCACCCGGTCCCCTTCGCTGTAGTGCTCCACCGCCTCGGGGCTGGCTACGAGGAGAAGGCCCTGGTTAATGGCGCTCCTGTAGAATATCCGGGCGAAGGATTTTGCGATGATGGCCCTGAGACCCACGAAGCGCAGGCCCAGGGAGGGCTGTTCCCTGCTGGAGCCGCAACCGAAGTTCTCACCCGCGATGATGATGTCCCCGGGCTGGACCTTCCCGGCGAAGGATGGGTCCAGGTCCTCCAGGAGATGCTCCTTTATCTCCGGTCCTGTGGAGCATGTATAGGTATACTTTCCGGGGAAGAGCAGGTCGGTGTTTATGTCGTTCTGAGGGTAGTAGAAAACTGTCATTTCAGAACCTCCCTGGGATCGGTGACCTTCCCGGCGATGGCGGAAACCGCGGCGGTCTCCGGGCTGGCCAGGTATATCTCCGCCTCCTTCTCGCCCATTCGGCCCCGGAAATTCCTGTTGGCCGTGGACAGACACCTCTCGCCGGGAGCGAGGGCGCCCTGGTGGGCTCCGAGGCAGGGACCGCACCCGGGAGGAAGGATCACGGCTCCGGCCTTCACCAGGTCGGATATCAACCCTTCCGCGTCCGCCCGAAGGAATTCCTTCCTTGAAGCCGGACCCACTATCATCCTTACGTCGGGATGCACCCGCTCACCCTTGAGGATGGCGGCCGCCGCCTTCAGGTCCTCCACCCTTCCATTGGTGCAGGTTCCAAGGAAGACCTGGTCTATACGGGTTCCCTCCACCTCTTCCACCGGGACCACGTTGTCCACCTGGTGGGGTTTTGCCACCACCGGCCCTATCTCCGAGAGGTCGAACTCCAGGGTCCGGGCGTATTCGGCGTCATGGTCGCTCCAGACAGCGTCGGGTATATCCATGTCCAGCGCCCTGAAGTATTGGCTGGTGATTATGTTGGAGGGGAACGCGGCCACCTTGGCTCCCATCTCGATGCCCATGTTGGCGATGGTCATCCTGTCGGACATCCTCAGCACTCCCACCCCGGGACCGTTGAATTCCACAGCCATGTAGTTGGCTCCGCCAGCGCCCACTTCACCGATAATGGTGAGTATGAGGTCCTTGGCCGAAACCCCCGCGTTGAAAGCCCCCGTGAGTTCCACGTTCATGGTCTCCGGCACACGGAGCCAGGTCCTGCCGGTGATCCATATCCCCGCGGCCTCGGTCCGGTCTATACCGGTGGCGAAGGAATTGAATGCGCCGTAGGTGCAGGTATGGCTGTCGCTTCCAACCACTATGGAACCGGGTGTGACCAGGCCCGTCTCCGGCATCACCTGGTGGCATACGCCGCAGCCGATGTCGAAGAAGTTGACGATGCCCTGTTCCCTGACGAATTCACGTATCTTTCTGTGCCCCGAGGCGTTCTTGCTGCTGGCGGCGGGGATGACGTGGTCCAGAACGATCGCTATCCTGTCGGGGTACTTGACCCTTCCATCCGGATCGACGCCCCTGAACTTGTCTATTATCGCCGCGCTGTTGTCATGGGTGAGTATGCGGTCCGGTTCCACGAAGATTATCTCACCCTCCCTGACAGTCCTGCCCGCTGCCCTGCCGAGGACTTTAACGGCAAAAGTCTGACCCATATGAATAATCCTTCCCGCCGGTGTTCCTGCTGCGGCAACCCATCCGCTATAGTATGAATTATACAATCGGTTCCGGGTCAGGTAACCCCGGCAGGTCGAACACATAAAATGAACAAGGGGGAAGATGAGGTCCGTAAGGGGCAGGAAGAAAATAGAGGAGCTGTGCGCCGATATCCTTCAGGACGAATCCAACGTTCCGGGTGCCTGGTGCGAAATGGCGGGATGGCCGGAAACGCCGGAAGAGGCTGAGGACTTCATGGGGGAGGCGGCCGAATCCGGTCTTCAACTAACCGTATCCGGCGGTCTCACCGGCGTAGCCGGTGGAGCGCTTCCCCGGGGAGGGGCGGTTCTATCGGCCTCTCTGATGAAGGGGATGGAGATGTTGGAGAACGGCAACGTAAGGGTGGGGGGCGGTGTGACCCTGGAGGAGCTGAGAGAATTCCTGGCGGTCCACGCGCCCGGACACTTCTACCCGCCGGACCCCACGGAGGAGACGGCCTCTGCGGGCGGCACCATCGCAACCGACGCCTCGGGCGGAGGCAGCTTCCTGTACGGTTCCACCAGGCGCTGGGTGGAGTCGGCGTCGGTGGTCCTGCCCGGCGGAAAGACCGTGGTCCTGAGGCGCGGCGGCCACCGGTTCAGCGACCGCGTCTGCACGCATCCTCTCATCGGACGGATGGAACTGCCGGCCCTCAGGTCGGAGCAGCCTGCGAAGAACGCCGCCGGTTACCATATCAGGCCGGATATGGACCTCCTGGACCTGTTCATCGGCTCCGAGGGAACACTGGGAGTGGTAGCCCTGGCTGAACTGAAGCTCGCCCCCCGGCCCCGGTACCTCATGGACCTGGCCGTCTTCCCTGAGAGTTCTTCCTCCTTCTGGGACCTCTACCGCTCACTCCTTTACCCCGGCCCCACTCTTCGGCTTCGGGCCCTGGAGATGATGGACCGCCGATGTGTCAGTTTCCTCCGCGACCATCCGGGAGAACTCCCGCCCCCTCCCGGCAAGGCCGAATTCGTGCTTCTTCTCACGGCGGAAGCCGGCGGCGAGGATGAGTTGGAGGAAACCCTTGTGTCCCTCGACGACCTCCTGGTGAAATGCGGAATTGACCCGGATACCGCATGGGGAGGCTTCGAACCGGCGGAAAGAAGAAGGATGAAGGAGCTGCGCCACTCCCTGCCGGAATCTGTCAACAATCGTATATCGCGACTCAGAAATGAATTCCCCGAGATCCACAAGTTCGGCTCCGACGGCGCCGTGGAACCCCGCAGGCTGAAGGAGTACTACGACAGATGCGTGGATATACTGGAACGGAAACAGCTTCCCTTCCTGATATTCGGCCATGCCGGACAGGGGCATCTGCACGCCAACGCCCTGCCGGAGAGTCCCGGGGCATTGGCAGCCGCAGAAGAGGCGATGCGTGAAATAGCCGCGGCCGCCGTTGAAATGGACGGAACCATCTCGGCCGAGCACGGCCTGGGCAGGCTGAAGCAGTCCTACCTGCCCCTGATGTACTCCCCGGAGGAGATAAGGGGCATGAACAGGGTGAGAAAAACGATCGACCCTGAAGGCGTTCTTGCCCCGGCCATACGGTTCTAGCCTCCGGCCTCCCGCACGTGTTCCAGGCCCGTCTGTATGAGGGACGACACGTGATCGTCATCCAGGCTGTAGTACACGTGCCTTCCCTCCCGCCTGCTCCTGACCAGCCTGGCTGTCCGAAGGGAGCGAAGCTGGTGTGAAACGGCGGAAACGCTCACACTGGTGGCACCCGCCAGGTCGCACACGCACTTTTCACCCTTTTTCAGCGAGGTAAGCAGTTCAAGCCTGGTGGTGTCCGCCATCTGATGGAACAGTTCCGCCAGCAGCCCCAGTTCTCCGGTCTCATTCATCCTTCACCCCCGTGACCCTGTAGCCCGCTTTCTCCACGGCCTCCGCTGCTCCGGACAAGGCCTTTCCATCTCCGGCCCTCAGCCGGACCACGGCTATCCCCTCCGAGGCCGAGACCTTTTCCGCATTAACTCCCGGCAGCCCGTCCAGGGCCTCTCGCACCCGCTTCTCGCACATGGAGCAGGACATGCCCTCTATCCTGAGGACTCGTCTTGCGCCGCTGCCCCCGCCGGGACCGGACAGCCTGCCGAGGAAAACCCTGAGGTCGGACAGGGCGAACCACAGCATGCCCAGGGCCATGGCCACCGCCGCCGCCGCAACCGCCAGACCGGCAAGGCTTCCGGTACCGTGTTCATGGGCGTGAATGCCTGATACGGGCACGTTCAGCGAGTTGAGTATCAATCCCGCTCCCAGGCTGATGAATACCACCGTCAGTATGTATATCAGGAAGACCCTTCCCCCCAGCGCCTTTCTGACGGCGCCCATGGTCGCGGCGTTGGTTGCGGGCCCCGCCATGAGGAATACCAGTGCGCTGCCCACCGGAAAACCGGCGTAAATGAGCCCGGCGGCTATGGGAACGGAGGCCACCGAGCAGACGTACAGAGGTATTCCCAGCGCCAGGGCGGCCAGAAGCCCCAGAGGGCCTGCCAGCGCCGGGTAGCGCGAAAGCTGTCCCGGCTCCATCAAAAGAGTTATAAGGGCTGATACGACTATGCCCACCGCTATCCAGCCGTATACGTCCCTGAAGATGGTGCCCACCGAGTAGTTCCATATCCTCGCGGCGAGGGAGCCGCTTTCCTCCCCGGCACAGCCGATGGCCCTCCCCGTTATCTCTTTCCCCTTTCCGGTGGTGTCCGCTACTGTTCCGCCTATGACGCCGGCGGCAAAGGCGGCGATGACTTTCGCGGCGGCCACCGGCCAGCCCAGGATCCCCCAGGTCACCGCTATGGAATCCACCCCGGTCTGGGGAGTGCTGATGAGAAATGAGGTTACCGCCCCGCTGGACGCTCCGTCCCTCTTCAGGGCAAGCGCCGCCGGCAGGACACCGCAGGAGCAAAGCGGAAGTGGCACGCCAACTATGGCGGCCTTGGCGCTGCTCACGAAGCCGGGCCTTCCCAGATGGCCCAGTATCCTGTCCCTTTTTACGAAAACATGGAGCAGACCGGCTACCAGCAGGCCCAGCAGAAGCGAGGGAGCGAGGGCCGCCATCGTTATCCAGAGTTCGGTGAGGAATTCCAGGGTTTCTCCTTTCTATTGAACAGTTGAGCAAATGTTCATATATTATACGCGAATTCCATGAATTGTCAAACAGGAACGATGCGCGGGGTTACCGTTCCCCGCCGCCGTCCCTTACCTGAAGGTAATCCTCTATGATGGCGGCTCCCCTTCTGCGGTCCTTCAGCCTGCTTGCGGATATTGCTTCCCGCAGCTCAAGGCGCATCTCCTCCCGAAGTTCGCGCAGCTCACCTTCGGAAGCTTGGGGATAATCCCTCTCCAGTATTCCGGCTGCCGGGGACGACCCGGAGCCCTCTGTATCCCGGCTGTCCAGGGACTCCAGTGCGAACAGTCGTGTATGGAAGCGGTAGGTCTCGATGGCCAGAAGCCTGTGCTCCTCCGTCATGAAGTTCTTTCCCAGGCCGGGTATGTGGCTGTCAGTGTAGACGTCCCTCTGTTCATCCACTTCCAGCCTTTCCAGGGCGTCGATCATGATGGAGACACTATCCTCGCTCACAACGCCCCCCTCCCGGGGTTTCCATCGCCTTGCCCTGTTCCTCTCCGTGAACTTCCTGTGGTTCCTGGCCACGGCGAACATGTTGTCGGAGAGAACCCAGCCGGGGATTATCTGGTTGTAGGCGGGGGGCAGGCCGGGAACGTCCCGGAACGGTTCGCAGATGAGGGAGAAGGGGAAGGTGACCCTCTGGGGCAGCGTCGTGACGCCGGTGGCGATTATGCTGAAAGGCGCCCTGGAAAAATCCGCCGGGAACTTCACCGAACAGGCCAGTCCGAAGAACATTCCCTCCCCGGGCCTTATCTCCTGGTCCGGAAGCCTCGAGGTGTGGTTGCTGCCCACGTTTGCGCCGTATCCGAGGTTCCCCCTTCCCTCCGGCCACCTTGCCGCTATCAGTAGGGACTGATGATGCGCCGCGGTAAAGGGCCCCGCCAGTGAAGCGGTTATCTCGCCTTCCGCCAGCACCGAATTGGGACCGAGGAAGGAGTAGGTCAGCTTCCCGTGCCTTTCCACTACGGAGGCCTCTCCTACCATCGATGATTCCACCACGGCCAGTGAGTCCACCAGGGCTCCCCATTTCAGTATGGAGTTCCTCACAAGAGCTCCGTCGGTCACCCCCGCCGCCCATTCCCCGTCCCCCAGGAGAGTGCTGTTCCTGACCGCTGCGGCATTGGATATCAAAGCTCCGGGGCCGACAAAACTGTTCTCCACCACGGGAGTGTTCCTCAATACGCACCCGGCGGCCAGCCGGCCGCGTTCAAACCCGCCCAGCCTGTCCAGAAAATCCGCCAGCCTTTCCCGGTAGGATAGCATCCTGCCGTCCCGTCCCTGTCCTCCGGACAGGTCCGACGCCATCGTAACATCCAGGCAGGGAAAGGAGGGCACGTTCCTCTCGCCGGTCTCAACTCCCAGCCGAAGCTCCTCCCCGCAGCCGCAGAG